>CAYXNQ010000001.1:0-1901 GCA_964466545.1 uncultured Lachnospiraceae bacterium
GATTCCCCAAAGCATATAGCTTTGGTCCTTTTTCGTATCAGCGCCGCATTTGATAAAGTATCCGCCGTCAGTCTTTGCGATGCGCGCATAATGTCCGGTTACGGCGACGTCGCACGAGTGCTTGCGCATGAAATCAAGCAGATACGGAAATTTAACGCGGCGATTGCATGTCACGCACGGATTCGGCGTCGAGCCGTTTTCGTATTCGCTGATAAACGGCGAGATCACCTCGCGGCGAAAGACATCACGCAGATCGAGCGTGTGATGCTCGATACCGATTGATTCGGCTGATGCCTTCGCCTCCGAGTCCGAGGAGTGATCGTTGACTAAAAATGTGACCCCAATTACCTCATATCCGCGGCTTTTCATAATAAGAGCGGAGAGCGAGCTGTCAACTCCGCCGCTCATTGCGACGGCTGCTCTTTTCATTACAGCCTGCGGAGCATAAATCCGCCGTCTATGTTTATGGTTTCTCCGGTCGAATATGCGAGCGCGCCGTCCGCGAGAGCGGCAGCCGCTTTACCGATGTCCGAAGGCTCGCCGATACGCTTGATCGGCAGTATGCCGCCCTCGATCAGCGCATCATACTTACCGCGTACTCCGGCGGTCATATCCGTGGCGATTATTCCGGGACGCAACTCGTATACGTTGATTCCCTCGGAAGCGAGGCGATCTGCGTAAAGCTTGACAGCCATTCCGAGTCCCGCCTTGGACATACAGTATTCGCCGCGATTGATGCTCGATACCTCGGTGGATATCGAGGTAACAAAGATTATGCAGCGGAAGCCTGAGCGCTTTTCGGCGATCATTCGATTTGCCGCGTACTGCGTGAGGAAGAATACGCCTTTCAGATTAACGCCCGTTACGAAATCGAAGCTTTCCTCGCTCATTTCAAGCAGATCGGCGCGTACCTTCGGCGCAACACCGGCGTTGTTCACGAGGACGTCAATAGTGGAGTAACGTGAATACGCAGTGTCAATTATATTCTTGCGATCTGCTTCTACCGCAATATTTCCCTGAATATACGATGAATCCGGCGAGATAGCGCGAAGCTCGGCAAGATATTCCTCTACAGCTTCTTCGGGCTTTGTTCCGACGGCGGCGACGGTAAATCCCGCCTTCGCAAGCTCCATCGAGATCCCGCGACCTATTCCGCGGGCAGCTCCCGTAACGAGAGCGATCTTATTTTTGTTATCGTTCATAAATATCACCGTTTCCTTATTCGGTTGTACAGCCGCCGCATTTTGCCCGATACTGCAAGGCTTTATGCGCGCCGTATGCGTAGATCGTTATTTGTTTGTGCAAAACTCGCGGTATATCGGAGCATAGAGCGCGCTGTCGCGTACTACGCAGCCGGTAGTGCCGAACGCGCGCATGATCTGCGTGCATTTGCTGCACGTGATGCAACATTTCTTGGGATCAATCTCGCCGCGAGTGAGAATATCGTTTGCGAAATCCGGATATGCGAACGCAAGACGGCCGAAGCCCGCCATATCGGTCATTCCGGCTTCAACTGCACCGGCAGCTACGTTTGCGCTGTAATTGCGGAGATATGTGTAGCCAGTTCCGATAAATTTGATCTCCTTGTGTCTTTCTTTGATCTTTGCCGTGTTTTCGATCATTCTGCCGACTCCGGTGAGAGGAGCTTCCGGCGGCTCGTATCCGCCCTGATCGTACGGACGGTTTACGTGGGGGTTGATATACGGCGAGCCGAAGGTGAGATTGATCAGGCGAACGCCGCGTTTGTAAAGTCCGTCAATGAGCATATCCGGCTCGGTGTAGTCCATCTTGAGATAATCCGCTTTGTCCGAGCCGAAGCCCCATGGATACGGGAGCACGTCATAAGGCGCAAGACGTGACGCAACGGTGAAATGCTCGTCCGCATACGGCATAGCCGCCTC
>CAYXNQ010000001.1:2001-23378 GCA_964466545.1 uncultured Lachnospiraceae bacterium
GGGCAGATCGCGGTGGCTTCAAACCAAAACAGTCCGGCTCCGCCTTTTGAAAATCTGTCGTAGCGTCTCATTGTAAGCTCGCTCGGAGAGCCGTCAAGCTCACCGTCAAATCCCTCCATCGGATGGATAGCGAGTGAATTTTTCGTCTCTATCGCACAGTCGTTGATCTTCACGCGGCGTGAAAGTATCTCCTTAACGTTGTCCGAATGAGGAAGCTTTACTCCGAGAGAATTTGCTTCATCGAGAAGGGCGTCGAGTGATTTGTAATTAAACATAAAACCTCCAAAAATTACCGCCGACGCGGTGCTGAAATTACTGTTAGAATGGGTAACGATGCGGTGCTTAGAGCTTCATCGTAAGAGAGATACGCTTTTTCGGGATATCTACGCTTTTTATTTTAACGGTCACATTATCTCCGAGAGCGAGCACCTCTGACGGATGGCGGATAAACCTATCCGATATCTCGGATATATGCACAAGACCGTCCTGATGTACGCCGATATCGACGAACGCACCGAAATCAACTACGTTTCGGACTACGCCCTCAAGCGTCATTCCGGGAGTCAGCTCCTCAAGCATGAGGACTTTATCCTTCAGCTTCGGTAGCGGAAGCGAGTCGCGAATGTCGCGTCCCGGCTTTTCAAGCTCGCCGATTATATCGAGCAAGGTCGGGGCGCCTATGCCGAGCTTTTCAGCAAGAGCTTTAATTCCGTAGCTTTCGCATTTTGCACGAAGCTCTGTCAGCTTATTTGCGCGCACGTCGTTTTCCGTGTATGAAAATTCGGCAAGCAGCTCTGTCGCCGCCTTGTACGATTCGGGGTGAACTCCGGTAGAGTCGAGTACGTTATTTGAATCGGGAACGCGAAGGAAGCCCGCGCACTGCTCATATGCCTTTGCGCCGATCCTGGGGACCTTCAATATATCCTTGCGCGATTTGAATTCGCCGTTTTCTTCGCGGTACTTAACGATGTTTTTCGCGCTTGCGGCATTGATGCCCGCGATGTACGATAAAAGGGAATACGACGCTGTGTTCACGTCTACGCCGACGGCATTTACGCAATCCTCCACAACTCCGGTGAGCGCCGCGTCGAGTCGCGCGGGCTTCAGGTCATGCTGATACAGACCTACGCCTATCGACTTCGGATCTATTTTTACCAGCTCTGCGAGAGGGTCTTGAAGTCTGCGTGCGATTGATACCGCTGAGCGTTCCGTTACGTCAAAATCGGGAAATTCTTCCGCGCCGAGCTTTGACGCAGAGTATACGGACGCGCCCGCTTCGCTTACGATCGTGTATTTTGTATCTGCGTTGAGCGTCCGAAGAAGATCTGCGATGAACATCTCGCTTTCGCCTGACGCGGTGCCGTTACCGATAGCGATAACGTCGACGTTATATTTTTTCACAAGCGCGGATACTTTTTTTGCCGCGCCGTCTATATCCTCTCTCGGCTTCGTCGGATAGATCACCGCTGTGTCGAGAACTCTGCCGGTCTTGTCTACGACCGCGAGCTTGCAGCCCGTTCGGTAACCGGGGTCGTATCCGAGAACGGTCTTGCCCTTGAGCGGAGCCTGCATGAGAAGATGACGCAGATTTACGGAAAACGCTTTTATAGAGGTCTCTCCGGCTTCGTCAGTCTTTTCGTTCCTTATATCGCGTTCTATCGCCGGCGCGAGAAGGCGCGTGTATCCGTCGCATATCGCCGCGGAAAGCTGCTTAAATGCAGGACTTTTATAATTTGTGACTATTTTTGAAAAAAGATAATTGAGGACGATATCTTCGTCAACCGTAACGGAGACCTTCAAAAAATCCTCGCGCTCGCCGCGATTTAATGCGAGAATGCGGTGCGGCTGGACTGTCGTAAGCTTTTCGGCAAAGTCGTAGTATATCGAATATACGCTGTCCTCGTCCTTCGTTTTTTGTGATGTGATCAGTCCGTTTTCAAGCGTAAATCTTCTTACGCCGCCGCGAAGATCGGCATTGTCGGAAATATCCTCGGCGATTATGTCACGCGCGCCGGCGAATGCGTCCTCTGCCGACAAGATTCCGTTTTCTTCCGATATAAATCCGGCGGCAAGCTCGTCGAGCGTGGGAGAATATTCCGCCGCCTGAAGCATGATAGTCTCTGCGAGCGGCTCAAGCCCCTTTTCTCTCGCAACTGAGGCGCGGGTCTTTCTTTTCGGCCTGAACGGGCGATAGATATCGTCTACGGCGGTAACAGTTTGCGCCGCGTTGATCTTTTCCACAAGCTCGTCGGTGAGCTTGCCCTGCTGATCTATAAGTGAGATGACGTCGCGTCTTTTTTCTTCGAGGTTGCGCAGATATTCAAGACGGTCGGCAAGCTGTCTGAGCGCGTCGTCGTCGAGCGAGCCTGTGACCTCTTTTCTGTATCTCGCGATGAAAGGAACCGTGTTTCCCTCGTCAAGAAGCTTTACCGCAGCTTCGATTTGGGCAACGGAGGCTCCGATCTCCTCGGATAACGTTTTGATTATGTCCATTTTGAAATTTAACCTCGGTGAATCGTTTGGGTTAGTTAAGAGTTGTCGCCGGAGCGAGTCTTGGCAAGTCGAAGAAGTTCGACCTCGCTTTCGGTCAAATGTCGCCATTCTCCGCGGCGTAGAGCCGTGTCAAGCGAAAGAGGACCGAAAACGACGCGCTCAAGCGACGTTATACTTCTGCCGACGGCTTCAAACATACGTTTGATCTGATGAAATTTTCCCTCGACTATAGTGATCGTGCCGCTTTGCATATCCTCGTCCGGTGACAGCTTTGCCGGCATAGTCGGCTTTTCTTCGCCTATATCTACTCCGGATTCAAGCGCGGCAACGGCTTCTTTGTCAAGCGGACGATCACACGTGTATCGGTAGATCTTTTTCACGTGATGCTTCGGAGAGAGTAGCTCGTGCGCCGTTTGACCGTCGCTCGTTAAAAGAAGCAATCCGAGCGTGTCGATATCGAGCCTTCCGCACGGAAAAAGTTCTGCGCGGCGGTATTCCGGCGGAAGCAGATGAAGCACGCATCGCTTGTCACTTATATCTGTCGTGCTTACATAGCCCGCCGGTTTGTTGAGCATAATATATGTATATTGCTGCCACGATAGCAGCCTACCGTCGATAGCAACGGCGCTGGCTTCGGGGGAGACGTGTACGGACGGAGATCTTTGTACGATCCCGTTTACCGTCACGCGTCCCGAACGTATGGCTTTGGTCGCGTCCGAGCGCGACAGGAGCGCGGCGTCGGATAAAAGCTTATCGAGTCTCATAGTAAATAACGATCCGGTGTAAAGGAATAATAATGTTTTTTCGCAGATTTTTGATTGGTCTTGCGGCAGGACTGATCGTATTCGCCATATGTGCCGCGGCGATATTGCTCATAGCGGCGTCGCTGCTGTAGAGCTTAGTTGCACTCGCTCTTGAGAAGATCTATGTGATGACCTATGTGAGCGACGAGAGCCTTTTCGTATTCTTCCGAGTGAAGCTTCCACAGGCGGTAAAGTCTGTCGCGGAAGCGGCTGGTGCCGTCCTCGTTTTTCGCCTGAAGAATGAGTCCGTATGTTATATGAATGAGCTGGCGGGGGTCGTTCTGATTGAACAGCTCGGGAAGCTCCGCGTCGGTAAGCTCGGAAAGCGCGGGGATCTTTGAGAGATCGGTCGTGACGTGATAATATTTCGTAGCCTCGTCGAAGCTTTCGAGCGCGAAAGCGTGTACCTCGCGATAAAGCGCGGGATCGCATTTTGCGACGACGCGCATTGCTTCAAGCCAGTTGGTTCCGGCGGTCTTAACGTGATATACGCCGCGGTTGAGGCGACCGATGATTGGGAAAACGCTGAATTTGTCGGAGCCGGAGTGTATGCTCAGCTTGTATCCGAAGTGGCGCGCTATAGCGGAATGGTACTTCATCTCATATTCAAATTGTTTGATGTCTCCGATGTAGTCGATGCCCTTCTGGAACTCGCCGCAGAAGCGGGGAGCAACGGTCGCGGGCTTGACGCCGCGGAGCGCAAGCTCGTTTGCGACGAAATAATGCGCCGCGGGATCTGTCGGAGTTGCGGTCTCGTCTATAGACAGTTCAAAATCGGCTTTGTATTCGCCCGTTGCGAAATATGTGTGATATATATCGGAAGCGAAAGCTATCATCTCGCCGTATACAGCGTAGATGGAGAGAAGCTTGTCCGCGTCGAACGTGATCGTAAGGCCGTCGCCAATGTCAAAGCTCTTACCTTCGTAGCGCTCGACAAGCTCTGCCGGAACGGTCACGGTCGCGAGATCGGGCGAGCCGACTATGTGATCGCTGCAATCAAGAGTGATCATGGAGAATCCGAGATCGAGAGCCATCTTTACGTCTTCGGCACGCTTGAGATGATCTCCGTCCGCGCCGAAGCCGCGAGTGAAATCGTGGCGGAATACAGCCCATGTAACGCAGTCGAGTACGTCCTTGTACGTTCTGTCGGTGAGAGTAAGCTCGCGCATGGACTGCTGAGCGAATACGGGATAAATATCCGGATATTTTTCAAATACTTTGATATGACCGTCGATCGCGATGCCGAGACGGTCTCCGACTCCGAAGGAGCGTTCCTTTCCGAGAACCTGTGTGGGCGCTGTAAACGGGAAAAGGGAGCGCATCGCTACGGCGTTTTCGTGAGTCTCGTGTGCGATCGTTACGGACACTCCGCACTTGTCGCATTTTACAAGCTCTCCGTTGAAAGGATTGCTTCCGACGGCGCCGATAAGCTCCTCGCCGTCAGGCTGCTCGCAGAACAGGAATACCGTGGTATCGCCGTTTTTATGCAAGGATCTCGGCAATACGCCGTACGTTTCGGGATCGCTGTAATTATTCTTTACAAAGTGAAGAATTTTGTTTTTCATGGTGTCCTCCTGAGCGGGGAGAGCCCCCGCGGGCAAATATATAAAATTATGATGCGCGGCGCACGCTCGGCAAAAACGGAGAGGCAAGGGCTTTGCGAATATCCGAAATTGCCGTTAAATATAATGTAACGGGCCTGCAAACAGGCACGCGATCGGAACTTGGTCCGAAAAATAGGCGAGCGCCGAAAAACGCAAGAGCTAACATTATTATATCACGCAAACGGCGAATTGGCAATAGAACGGACGTATATTTTTACGCACGGAATATACATAAAAAATGAATATAATCGTGTCAAGAGGTTTTTTGGAAAAAAATAATATTCTACACACGGAAATGTTGAAAAAAAGCGACCGAAATAGTTATTCGGGGAGTTTTCAACAGGCGATGCTGTTGAAACTGTTGAAATTGGCAACGCTTTTTCAAGGTTTTGAACAGTTTCCACAGGGTTTTCAACAGGCGTTTGAAGTTTTCCTTTTGAAAATCGAATTTTGTCGTGCTGCGTTTGCCTAAAATTTAGCTTTCGGCAAATAATACATAATCGTTTTGTAAAGTAAACTATGCTTGCTCGCGTGGCGCGATTTTTGATGTATAAAGGCAAATGCAGAAATTCGCGCACGATGATTAAAAGAAATTATTAATAATAATTTATCAAATAAAATGTTTTTTTGCTGTTGAAATTCACGGCGGTGTGTGCTATACTGACAACACGAATATTTGCGGGAAGCCCGAAGCGTGCTTTTCCGCCGTAATTTACGAAAGATACAGACGGAGTTATCATGAATAAACGATATAATTACCCTTCGGGAAATAAAAAACGTCAACCGGACGGAGCCGCGCGCGGCGTCGTTGCGGCTTGCGTCGTGCTTGCGCTTTGCGCAGTGATCGTGCTCGTGGCGATACTCGCGACGAACAGGCACGGAGATTCCGGCGTCGGCAGGGAGACGGAAGCCTCGCCGTCGGATTCCGTAAGTCAGTCCGCTTCCGATTCGCAGTCGTCTTCGTCGGGAGCGCAGTCGGAATCCCAATCCGAATCCCAGTCTGAATCCGGTGCGGCTTCCGGCTCCGCGTCCGCGTCCGAATCGGCGTCACAGCCCGCTTCTTCCGAAAGCACGGGTAATGAAAACGATAAATGGGGAACGTCGGGGCTCAGCAGAGAATATTTTGAAGATTCCGGCGGATCTCCCGGCTCGTGGTATCCCGGTCTCACAGTGCGTGATCTTACGACAGGAGTCGTAACTTATAAGTGGGATCGCTACAAGAGCACGCTCGATACGCTCACGAAATACGGTGCGATATACCGTAAGAATACGGATAAGAAGGTAGCGTATCTGACGTTTGATTCCGGCTTCGATACGGGAGCGACTACGGTCATCCTCGATACTCTCAAGGAAAAGGGAGTTAAAGCGATATTCTTCCTGACGGGCGACTATATCGAGAGGCCGGAATACGCGGAGCTCGTAAAGCGAATGGTAAACGAGGGACACCTCGTCGGCAGCCACACCTACAATCATAAGAATATGCCGACGATCGACGACGACAGCTTCGTATGGCAGATGCAGCATACGGAAGAGCTCTTGAACGAGGTTCTCGGATATAACTATACGATGACATTCTGGCGGCCGCCTGAGGGAGCAACGTGCGAGCGCGATCTCTATCTTGCAAAAAAGCTCGGCTATACCACGGTGCTTTGGAGCGCGGCGTATGCAGATTTCTACGTTGATAATCAGCCCGACCCTGCCGAATCGCTCACGCTGCTCAAGACAAAGCTTCACGACGGTTGCGTATATCTGCTCCATACGGTGTCCTCCACAAACGCGGAGATACTCGGAGATCTGATAGACTATATTCGCTCAGAGGGCTATACCATTCCGCGCATCGACGAGTGAACGAGTATATAAGCAGAAGAAGTAAATCAAAATAAGATAATGCCCGACGCTATGATAGGCTTCGGGCATTTTTCGTGCCTTTGCCGCGGGGATTCGCGCTAACCTATTGACAATCGGCGCTTAAAATGATACAATGCAATTGTATATTCCGTAATAGCGCCTTTTTTCAAAACGCCTGTCAAATGGGCGAAATCGAGAAAATCGAGCGCCGTAAAGAAAGGATCTTACTTACAATGTCAGTAACAGTAAAGAATCCGGCAGGCATCACAGATTCCGAGCTTCGAGCGGCTCTTGAAGAATCTCTTGCCGGAAAAAATATCCGTAAGGTATTGATCTTGCCGCCCGATTATACGCGTATGTATTCCGGCGCGGGAAGGATCACCGCCGCTTACTATGATATTTTGAAAGATAAGTGCGAGGTAGATATAATGCCTGCGCTCGGTACTCACGAAGCGATGAGCGAGACGGAGTGCAAGGCGTTCTTCGGAGATAAGATAAAGCACAGCGACCTCATCGTGCATAATTGGCGCGAGGACGTAGTAAAGATCGGCGAGGTCCCGGCGGAATTTGTTTCCGAGGTGTCGGAAGGACTTGTAAACTCGAAGATCGACGTCGAGGTTAACAAGCGTTTGCTTGACCCGTCTTACGACCTTATCATTTCGATCGGTCAGGTCGTTCCTCACGAAGTCGTCGGCATGGCGAATTATTCCAAGAATATCTTCGTCGGCTGCGGCGGAAGCAGTATGATAAATTCCTCTCATATGCTTGGCGCGTTCTACGGTATGGAGAGGGTAATGGGTAAGGATCATTCGCCCGTTCGTCGCGTATTCGATTACGCGGAGCAAAACTTCCTTGCGAAGATCCCGCTTATGTATGTTCTCACCTGCACGACCAATAAAGGCGACGAGACATTTATACACGGTATGTTTATCGGTCGCGACCGCAAGCTGTTTGAGGAAGCGGTCGAAATGAGCAGAAATATAAATCTCACATTCCTTGACAGAGCGCCGAAAAAGGTAGTCGTTTACCTTGACCCGCGCGAATTTAAGAGCACGTGGCTCGGCAATAAGGCGATATACCGCACAAGAATGGCGATAGCAGACGGCGGCGAGCTTGTTATACTTGCGCCCGCGGTCCGCAAATTCGGAGAAGACGATCAAAACGACAGGCTGATCAGAAAATACGGCTACGTAGGTCGCGAAAACGTGCTTCGTCTCGTAAAGGACGACGCCAACGCAGATCTTCAGGAGAATCTCTCCGTTGCCGCTCACCTGATACACGGCTCGTCAGACAGTCGCTTCAATATCACCTACTGCACGAAGGAGCTTTCGCGCGAGGAGGTTGAAGGCGTCGCCTTCAATTATATGCCGTATGACGAGGCCGCAAAGCGTTATGATCCCGCAACGCTTACGGACGGTTGGCATACGATGCCCGACGGCGAAGAAATATTCTATATAAGCAATCCTGCGCTCGGTCTTTGGGACCGCGCCGACAAATAAGCCGCTATGAAGCTTATAGATCTTCATACACATTCGCTTAAGAGCGACGGCTCTATGACTCCGAGCGAGGTCGTGAAATGCGCAAGCGACGCGGGACTTTCCGCTATCGCGCTTTCAGATCACGACAGCGTTGCCGGAGTTAAAGAGGCTATCGCGGCGGGAGAGCGGTACGGAGTTGAGATAGTTCCGGCAATCGAGCTTTCGGCTCAGTCGGATACGGAAACGCATATTCTCGGATATTATATCGACGTAGATAATAAATATCTTAACGAGAAACTTGAATATTGTAAGCTCGTGCGAGATCAAAGGCAGGAGGAGACCTGCGAGAAGCTTCGCGCGCTCGGTTTCGACGTAACGATGGAGGAGGCGCGCGCGCTTGCGGGAGCAGATGTGCTTTGCCGTGCGCATTTTGCGAAGCTGCTTGTTGCCAAGGGCTATGCGCCGAGCGTCAAAGAGGCGTTCCGCGTATATCTGAATAACGGCTGTCCCGCGTATTCGTCGAAACAGGCGCTCACCGATGAAGAATGCGTCTCTCTTATAAAGGAAGCAGGCGGCGTGGCATTTCTCGCGCATCTGCATCTGACCAGACTTCCGCACGATGAGCTCATGAATTTTCTTATCCGACTCAAAAAAGTCGGACTTGACGGAATCGAAGGCTACTATACAGATTATACTCCCGAAATGCAAAAGGAGTATATGGGAATGGCCGAGGAGCTTAATCTTGCGATCTCCGGCGGAACGGATTTTCACGGCGCGATGAAGCCGCATATCTCGATAGGTCGCGGACTCGGAGAGCTTGAGATCCCGTACAGCGTCCTCGAAGGTATCAAAGCGATCGCAAAATAACGAATATTGCGGCGAGAGCCGTAAAAATAAAAGATCATTATTAAAAGGAGCAGCATATAATGAAAAAATCAGACATCGGTCTTATCGGCCTTGCGGTAATGGGCGAAAACCTCGTTATCAATATGGAAAGCAAGGGCTTTACGGTATCGGTATATAACCGCACGACCGCAAAGGTGACAAATTTTGTAGAGGGCAGAGCAAAGGGCAAGAATATCGTCGGAACATATTCCCTCGAAGAGCTTGTCGCTTCTCTCGAAAAGCCCCGCAAGGTAATGATGATGATCAAGGCGGGCTCGGCTGTAGACGCAATGATCGAACAGCTCATTCCGCTTCTTGAGGAAGGCGATATCATTATCGACGGCGGTAACTCTCACTTCCCGGATACCGCTCGCAGAACAGCTTACGTCGAGAGCAAGGGACTTCTTTATGTCGGTACAGGCGTTTCCGGCGGAGAAGAAGGCGCTCTTAACGGCCCGTCTCTTATGCCCGGCGGATCTGCTGCGGCATGGCCCTTCGTTAAGCCGATACTTCAGGCGATCTGCGCAAAGGTCGAAGACGGTTCTCCCTGCTGTGACTGGGTTGGCGAAAACGGCGCCGGTCACTTTGTAAAAATGGTACACAACGGAATCGAGTACGGCGATATGCAGCTTATCTGCGAAGCATATCAGCTCATGCGCGATCTTCTCGGCATGAGTGCCGACGAGATGCACGAGGTATTCAAGACCTGGAAGACAGGCGACCTCGACAGCTATCTTATCGATATCACTACAGATATTCTCGCATATAAGGACGAGGACGGCTCGCCTATAGTCGATAAGATCCTCGATACCGCAGGACAGAAGGGAACAGGCAAGTGGACAGGTATTGCAGCGCTTGACGAGGGCGTTCCGCTTACTCTTATCGGAGAAGCTGTGTTCTCCCGTTGTCTCTCTGCAATGAAGGAGGAGCGCGTAAATGCGTCCAAGACTCTCGGCGGAATCAAGACAAATATGATCCCTGCGGAGGAAAAGGCAGCCTTCATAGAGAAGATCCGTTGCGCACTTCTTGCATCCAAGATCATCTCCTATGCTCAGGGCTATACGCTTATGCGCGCCGCAGCTAAGACATACGGCTGGAACCTCAATTACGGCGGAATCGCGCTGATGTGGCGCGGTGGTTGCATCATCCGTTCCGTATTCCTCGGCAAGATCAAGGAAGCTTACGATAAGGATCCCGCTCTCACCAATCTCCTGCTTGATCCCTATTTCAGCGAAAAGATATCTTCTCTCGTTGATTCTTGGAGAGCTGTCGTCGCAACGGCTGCGCTTGCGGGCGTTCCTACACCGGCATTCTCCTCTGCTCTTTCGTATTTCGACGGATACCGTTGCGAGCGTCTTCCCGCAAACCTTCTCCAAGCACAGCGCGATTATTTCGGCGCACATACATACGAGAGACTTGACGCTCCGAGAGGCGAATTCTTCCATACCAATTGGACAGGTATGGGCGGTTCCACAGCGGCAACTCAGTATACAGTTTAATATTGACCGATTTGGCGAAAATATGGCGGAAGGAGCAAGCATCTTTCCGCCGCCCGCCATTGCGGCCTGAATACAGTGCGATAAGGTCGCCTTATTACGCTTGAAAGGATATAACTAATTATGAAAATCAGAGAAAATTGCAAGTACGCTCTCGTAGTTCCCACAAGTATGGGCGTGCGTATCTGCCCCAAGAACGGTCAGCCCGTTCAGTCGAGCGATCTGTTCATGATGCAGGCAACGAGCGCGGAGACAAACGTTGCTTCGATCTCGTCTTACCTCGGACTTCCCGTAAAGGTCCTTACAACATTTGTAAAGGACAGCCCGATCGCCGCGTTCATTAAGAGCAACCTGCGTTCGAGAAATATGGATTTTGAAGGCAAAGAGGTTGAGCAGGGCGGTCCTTGGGGATACCGTCATCAGTTCAATATCGCAGACAGCGGCTACGGTACACGCGGCCCTCGCGTTCATAACGACAGAGCCGGCGAGGTCGGACGCACACTTAACGTTGCCGATTTCGATCTTGAACGCATTTTTGGCGAGGAAGGCGTAGGTATACTTCATCTTTCCGGACTTATCGGTGCGCTCTCTCCCGAAACCAGCAAATTCTGCCTTGAGCTTGCTCGCGCAGCAAAGAAATACGGCACACTTATTTCCTTTGACCTCAACTATCGCGCTTCCTTCTGGGTAAATCGCGAGAAAGAGCTTCGCGATATATTCACGGAGATCGCTTCAATCTCCGATATTCTTGTCGGAAACGAAGAAGACTTCCAGCTCTGCCTCGGCATACAGGGACCTGAGGCCGGCGGTAAGGATATCTCCGCAAAGATCGACAGCTTCAAGGGTATGATAGAGAGAGTTCGCGAGGCGTTCCCGCACGCATCCGTTTACGGAACAACTCTCCGTCAGGTCGTTTCGGTAAATTCTCACCTCTGGGGCGCTATTATGTACGCAGAGGGCGAATGGCACGTTGTTGAGCCGAGACAGATAACGGTTCTCGACCGCATCGGCGGCGGAGACGGATTTGTCGGCGGTATGCTGTATGCTATCCTTCGCGGCTGGGAGCCTGAAAAGTGGATACAGTTCGGTTGGGCGAGCGGCGCTCTTGCTACAACATTCCTTACGGATTACGCACAGCCTGCTGATGAGGAACAGATCTGGAGCGTATGGGGCGGTAACGCTCGCGTAAAGAGATAAGCTGATTTTTGTGTTTTCACAGGGAGCGGCATATACCGTTCCCTGTGAAAATTATGCAGTAAGCAGGTCGCCAGGGGCGAACATAAGACACCGCCACCTCTCACTTGATGAGCTTCCGGAGATAGATAAGACGTTGCAAGCTTAGAGCCCGCGGAGATATCTTTTGCCTTATGCCTGCCCGTGTCTGCCTGTGATAATCGGTGAAACGTAATTGATATTCGATTTTGCGTAACGGCGCTAAGTCCGCATCCCGAATAAATCGATCGAGCGACAGCTCAGGATATCTGCATAACGAAAAACGGCAGACCCTCGTGTGAGGATCTGCCGCTTAAACCGTCATCAGCCGTCGAGCGCGTTTTCTTCGAGAGCTTTTTCCGCTTCGGCGCGAGCAAGCTCCGCTTCGTATGCGTCGATCACTGCTTTCTCAAGAGTCGCGCGGAAATCTGCGTTGATCGGATGTACAATGTCGCGGTATGTGCCGTCGGCGTTCTTGCGGCTGGGCATCACGATGAAAAATTTATCTCTTGCGTTGATGATCTTTACATCGTGAAGCGCAAGCTGACCGTCAAAGGTGACGGAAGCAATCGCTTTCATAGGCGTGCCGTCGAACAGTTTTCTGATTCTGACATCTGTGATCTCCATAATCTTCTGACCCCTTAAATAATAGACTAACAACAAGGATGTAATTTCTTAATTGCAAACGCCGGCTTCGCCGAATGCGGAATACGAAATCTGTCCTGATGTCTTACAATATATTATACAGTGCGATTGTGAAAAATATTCAAGCGATATGGAATTTTTCTTTGAATATAGTATTTATTTTTTCTGAATACCGCGTATAATAATTAAAAAATGCTATTAATAAATTTTGTGTAAACTGGAGTGTTGTGTATGTCGCTTCCTAATACTCATTACGGCGAAGCCGAGATAGGACGAATACTTTCGGGCGTTGACTGCCTCTTTTTTGACGGGATCGGCGGCGTAAGTATGCAGTCTCTTGCGATCATCGCGAAAAGACGTGGCTATACCGTTAAGGGCTATGACCGAGAAAAAACAACGGCGACCGAAATGCTGAAGCGAAGCGGGATTGATGTTTACTACGAGGAAGAAGCCGGTCAGCTTGAGGGCGTTGGTGCCCTTATATATACGGTAGCGATCCGCGCGGATAACGCTCAGTATGCGGAAGCAATGAGACGCGGCTTGCCGTGCATCTCGCGGGCGGATTTTCTCGGATATATAATGAGCAGATATACTGCAAGGATAGGCGTTGCGGGTATGCACGGAAAAAGCACGACTACAGCAATGCTTGATTCGATCTTTGCGCTTGCGCGGCGTGACCCTACCGTGACCTGCGGAGCGGTCATGAAAAGCACCGGTTCTACTTACAGAATCGGCGGCGGAGACGATTTTATCTTTGAAGCTTGTGAGTATATGGATTCGTTCCTTGACTTTCTTCCGACGACCGCGCTCGTGCTCAATATAGAAATGGAGCACGTCGATTATTTCAAATCTCTTGAGCAGATCGAGGCGTCGTTCTCCGAATTTATGTCAAAATGCGGAGATAAAGGCTCCGCGGTAGTCAACCTCGGCGATAGCTCGGTAATACGCGCCGCCGAAAAGAGCGGAGTTCCTCTCGTAACCTTCGGCGTAGAACTTCCCGAAGCCGACTATAACGCCACAAATATATCTATTGATTCCGGCTATGCCTCCTTTGATATATATTTCCATGGCGAGCGTATCGCAACTCCGCATATGCGCCTCCCCGGAGCGCATTTTGTAACGGACGCCGTTGCCGCCGCCGCTTGCGCACATCATCACGGAATCTCCGGCGTGGATATCGAAAAGGCGCTGTCGCTGTATGACGGCATCGCCAGACGCATGGAGCATAAGGGCGAGGCTGCCTCCGGCGCCGATATTTATTCGGATTACGCGCATCATCCGACGGAGCTTGCGGTTACGCTTAAGGGGCTTTCGAGCGTATGCCGCGGCAAGCTGATCGTCGTATTTCAGCCCCATACTTATTCAAGATGTGCTCGCCTGTTTGCCGATTTTACCAAAGCGCTGTCGGAAAGCGGAGCGGACGAATTTGTGATAGCGGATATTTATTCCGCGCGCGAAACAGATGATTGCGGCGTGTCGTCCGAGCGTTTGGCTCAGGCGGTGTCCGGCGCGGAAAAAAAGTGCTGTAGCATTTCCGATTTCCGAGAGATCGCGCGGTATGTAAATTCCGTCTCAACTAAGGGAGATATCATCGCGCTACTCGGCGCGGGCGATATAGATTCACTCTGTGCGTTGCTTTGACGCATATATAGTATATATAATAATGTAGAAAAATTTAGGACCGTCTGTCCGTCAGAGCCGCTTTCGATTTCGGAAGATCTCTGCCGGACGGTCTTTGTGAAAGGCAAAAATCAGTCATGTCAAAAACTCTTGAAAAGAATCTGACGGGCGGAAGCGTTGTCAAAAATCTTATAATGTTTGCGCTCCCGTTTCTCGTGTCCAATATTATTCAAACGCTGTATAACGTTGTCGATATGATCGTCGTAGGTAAATTTGCGGGAACAGCCGCAATGTCAGGCGTAAATATCGGCTCGCAGGTAACTTTTATCGTAACCAATATGGTAATGGGACTTTGCGTAGGCGGAACCGTCCTCATAGGACAGTATCTCGGCGCCGGCGACAGAAAGGCGTTGAAAAATACGATTGCCACGCTGTTTACTACGCTGATAATTGCGGCAGTCGCGCTCACCGTAATAATGATCGCCGTTCAGAAGCCGCTTTTGCACTTGATAAAAACGCCGGAGGAATCGTTTGGTGAAGCCAGCTCGTATTTCTTTGTTACAATGCTCGGCACGATCTTTATATTCGGATATAACGCACTCGCGGCGGTAATGCGCGGTATGGGAGACGGAAAGACTCCGCTCATATTTGTTGCCGTGGCTTGCGTTGTTAATATATTCCTCGATCTTTTGCTCGTCGCGGTATTCGGAATGGCTGCGCTCGGCGCGGCGATCGCCACGGTAATATCTCAGGCAATCAGCATGATTCTCTGTATAATCTACCTCAGACGGCACGACTTCATCTTCGATTTTGCTCCGCGTTCGTTCAAAATAGATTCACGCCAGTTGAAAATGCTGCTTAGGATAGGTATTCCCACATCAGTCCAAAACGTCACGACGGGCGTATCGTTTCTGTTCATCACAACTCTTGTTAATACGATCGGCTTTACTGCGTCTGCCGCGGTCGGCGCGGTCAGCAAGCTGAACGGATTTGCTATCCTGCCCGCCGTCGCCATGTCCAGCTCGATCTCCGCGGTCAGCGCGCAGAATTTTGGTGCGGGCGAGATCGGACGCGCAAAAAAGACGATGCATATCGGACT
The DNA here is from genome assembly GCA_964466545.1 of uncultured Lachnospiraceae bacterium. GTDB lineage: Bacteria > Bacillota > Clostridia > Oscillospirales > CAG-272 > CAYXNQ01. The sequence goes on from CAYXNQ010000001.1 coordinate 17,185, forward strand.
TGCGCTCGCGGTAGTTATGGGCGTGCTTGTGTATATAGTAATGAACAAGTTCCCAGAAGAGCTCCTCTCGATCTTTGTCGATTCCACGGACCCGGACGCCGTCGCAATGGTAGATTACGGCGTAGAATACATATCCTCCTTTAGCCTTGATTATCTTATAGTTCCGTTCATGTTCTGCCTCAACGGATTGTTCATAGGCGCGGGCCATACGACTTTCTCGCTTATCAATAATATGCTCTCCGCCGTGCTTATCAGAATACCGATGTCTTACATAATCGGAATCACGATGGGCTACGGGCTTCGCGGAGTGGGCTTCGGCGCACCGGTAGCGTCGGGAGCGGCGCTCATGCTCGGAATCATATTCTATTTTTCGGGAAAATGGAAGAAGATGAAGATAGTGCAGGGAGCCGAAAAACCGGAGCAGCTTCTTTAATATTTCATATGTAATATTGCAGTGTATATTACAAAATTATTAAACAAAAGCCTCACGTCTTGCAAAGGACGGGGGCTTTTGTTATACTGTAGAAGCAGAAATTCTCGGGCGGTCTACTCGCGCGAATGCTGTACTGCCTGTGTGGACTTCACGTGTGCGCCGCGGCGGGAAGCTTCTGCTGTAAAAAATATTTTTTATAAAGGAGAAAGAAAAAGATGACCAAACGGCTTCTTTCTTTCGTGCTTGCAGCACTGATGGTGTTCAGCATGATGCCTGCGATCTTCGCAACATCTAAGTCGAACAAAGATACCCATCAGGTTGAAGGTGCGGAACCCACGATCGAGATGAAGAATACGAATTTCGTATCTTATCTCGGCATCATCAAGGGTTACCCGAACGGATCACTCGGTCTCGATGACCCGGTAACTCGTTGGATGATGGCATTGCTTGCTATTCGTGTAATGACAGGCGATGTAGACGACACGTCTTGGCTTCCCGATATCACGTACACAACGAGATTCGAGGACGTTACAGACGGTGACGTAGCAAGCCTCTATCTCGGTGCTATCGCGCTCTGCGCAGAAAAAGGATTTATCCGCGGTATCGAGGAAGGCGGCAAGCTCTATTTCAAACCCTACGACACGATCACATACGTTGACGCGCTCGTAATCGCAGTTCGTCTCCTCGGATACGAGTCCGATGAAATGAACGCAGGCTACCCGACATCATATACCGAAAAGGCATATGCTCTCGGTCTCAGCGAAGGTATCGAAGGCGTAGCTCTCAAGGATGAGATCACCCGTGAGACAGCTTTCCAGCTTATCTACAATGTTCTCTTCGCTAAGAGAGCAAACTCCGATAAGACCTTCCAGGAAGAGAACTTCCCGTACCACACCGTTAAGTTCGTTTGCACAAACACAGGCGCTGTGCTCAAGACTTACACAGTAGTACACGGTTCTACACTCTATCAGTCCACAGGTCTCACACCTGCAGGATTCGATAGCCTCGTTCCCGGCAGACCCGCTCCCTCCGCAGTATATTACGGCGGCGACGACGGTGTTTACTGGAGCCTTGATCCCTACGGCGAGCAGAAGCTCTCCAGACCCGAAAGCGAGTACGACCGTTCTCACTTCGCTCGTACAGCTACTATCACTGAAGATACAACTCTCTACATCTACTATCCTGAAAAGGATACAAAGGTAGAGTTCGTTGACGCTGACGGTAATGTAATCAAGACCATCAACGGCAAGGGTGCTTTCACAGTATACACAAGCGATTATCCGGAGCTTCCCGCTAACACCGCTAAGTATACATACACAGGTTGGAGCAAGACCGGCATGTTCACAGTTGATAACACAACTGTAAGAGTAACTGCTGTTTCCAGCGTAAACCAGTATGACGTAACATTCCTTGATAAGGACGGCAACCAGATCGGTGATATTCAGAAGGTTGCATACGGCACATGCCCTGTATATCCGACAGCTCCCACAGTTGAGGGTAAGTCTTTCGCAGGCTGGACCGTGACACCCGGCACTGTTATCACAGAGAACACAACAATCCAGGCTACATACGATGATGACCCTGTTGTATGGTTCAACTTTGAGGACAAAGACGGTCATCCGATCGCTAACTCCATTCCGGTTTACCTCAAGAAGGATGTAGCTCTCACAATTCCGGATGCTAACATCTCCGGTGATTACAAGTTCAACAAGATCGTAATCGAAGGTCTTGGCGAAGACGTAACAACTCTTGCAGACGTTAACGGCGCTTGCGTAGTTCACGTAATCTACAAGACAAAGACTACTGACATCGGTCACTTCCAGGCAGGCGTGCTCGTTGATGAATCCGGCAACAAGTTCACACTCGCTGAGGGTGTTGATCTCTCCGCTCTCATCTGCGACGAGTACACAAGCATCGTCCGCTACGGCGTTAAGCTTTGGGACGGTGTAATCGACTCCGCAAGCGACGTAACTGTATTTGCTCATGGCAAATTCTACAGCGAAGCAGCTGCTGAGTACGACGATTCCTACGTTGCAATCGATAAGGACACTCTCGATGAGAACCTCCAGTACAACGTAGCTCCCTACGGCGACCTCTATTCTCTCTATCTCTTTGATATAGACGGCGACGGCGACTATGATTACGCTTACACCGTTGTATATGATATCGCTTCTTATGTTCCCGGCTACATCGTAAACTACGGTTGGGGCCAGACAAAGAGCGGCAACCTCGTTTCCATCCAGAACATGACATACGCTACAGATTTCGATCTCGAAGTTGGTTCTTGGATGTACATCGGTTGGGACGTTGCTAAGTACGCTTACGTTAACGACGTTCTTTACTCCGAATCCGCTAAGGAAATGACATATGCTAACATCGTATCTGCAAACGCAGCTACAATGACCTTCAAGTTTGAAGGCGACGATAACGCATATGCACTTGCAACAGGTTACTCCGACGGCTACACATTCAACGGTATCACTGTTGATGAGCTCAAGGACTTCCTCGTTTACAACTTCACTCGTGAACCCGATGATCCCGATCACGAGTATTACTACTACGCATTCGACGGAATGCTCGTATACCTCAACGAGTATGGCGTATGGGATCTCATCATTGAGGAAGAACTCACTGACGAAGAACTCAACGACGTTTACGTTGCTATCAACCACCTCAACACAGACTACGGCTATGGCTTTGAGTGGGATTATGAAAACTTCGTTTACGAAGCATACAAGAACGGCAACGAAAAGGTAACCGTAAATGCTCTCAACGCAATTTACGATTACTCCAAAGACAACTTCTTCAAGGATAAGTACCACGACGGCAAGATCGCATACGGCGAATTCTTCAAGCTGTCCGGCAGAATCCTCGTTGTTGACCCCGTAACAGGTACAACAACAACATACCACACCGCTGATAAGCTTCAGCACATCGTTGAAGTTAAGAATCAGGTTGAGTATGACTTCCCCTACTCCGACAACACAGACTGTGCTGCTCAGGAGATCATCTTCAAGAACTACTATGACTGGGAAGCAAGCGAAGAAGCAGGCGAGCCTGTTTACAAGTTCGGCTTCACAGCAACAACATGGACTGAAGGTCCCTACGCAGGTCACGAAGGCGTTACAGATTACTACGGCGGATTCATCTCCGATGACGCTACATTCGTAATCTCCTTCTCCGCAGGCTGCTTCTTCGCAGGCGGCAATACGAGCGGCGGTATGTGCTGGGAGTGCCCCGGTTGCGATCTCGCAACACGTGAAGGCGCAGACGCTAAGAAGGTAGTTGTTCTCTCCGGTAAGGAAATCAGAACAGCTTGGGAAGCTCTCGTAGCTGACGCTGAACAGGAACCCGATGATGCATCTATTTCTACAGGCATCTTCGGTCACGTTTGGTACAACAACGAGAACAACGTATGGATGATAGACTCTGATATGTTCTATCTCGGCGACGTTGATCTCGGATTCGAAGACTGGACAGTCGTTGACGGCGACTATGTATTTATGCTTCCCGGATTTGCACAGGACGGCGTATATGCATGGGAAGACGCTGCAGACGGTGAACACACCATCTACACATACAAGACAACAGGTCTCTTTGACTTCTACACCGGTGCTGATTATGCAGGCGCTGAGTACGTTAAGTCTTACCTCGACTTCACAAAGCCTGAGGTTGTTTCTTCCGCAATGCATAAGGGCTATGTAATCACCTTCGACGAGAACGGTGACGCATGGTTCACAGTAGGCACATCCGCTGACGGCTACAAGTATACTCTCGCTTATGAGCTTCTCTGGGAAGAAGAGTATTGCGGCGACTTCGGGTGGGTTGATTCTCTTGAGTGGATCTTCAACAGCGTTGATAGCGTTGCTAACCGCAACTATGTAGATGCTGACGAAGCTCAATATCCGACATTCAATATGTCCGATTCTGGCTTCCTGTACGGTGTTGAATACATCAGCAACTATCAGGAACTGCTCTCCGAAATTTTGTCGAACTATATCTCCTCCGGCATGACAGTTTATATGCCTTACTACGGCGAGGATTACGAGAACCTCGGTTCTATCCTCAGCGACGGCGGTAAGTCTATCGCTTCCGCAGTAGCTAAGCTCGCTCTCGCAGCTTCCGAGTACACTGAGTTCTATAAGGTATTCGAGTTTGAGTCTCAGACTGAACTTGTTGCATTCCTTCTCGACGTTCTTGCTGACGTTATCGACAATCAGACTCTCGTAGATTTGGATGTTCTTACATCTACTAACTACAAGGAAGTTGATCTCTCGATCGGCATCACAAACATCATCAAGCAGGTAGCTAACCTCTACTACACAGGCGAGTGCGCTCTCACGAACGACCTCACCGCTCTCATGAATGTAGTAATGGACGTTGTTGCAGCTATCCAGGACGACCGCGTAGCTAACTGGGCTATCTATGATTACGTAGAATTCCTGCTCGCTAAGGCGTTCAAGGCATCCGCTGAATCCACTGCTGCTAACACAGTAGTAACAAACATTCAGTTCTACGCATACGATAAGGAAACCGATACTTACGTTCCTTACGAGCTTGTAGACGGTGTTGATTACTATGTAGAAGACGTATACGATATCCTCTGGGTATTCGACGAAGAAACAGGCACACTCCGTGGCTATTTCTGGGACGTTGATAATTGCGTTAAGGATTATGACTACGTTGGAATCGTAGCTGACGGTTACGTTGACCTCGCTCCGTGGGTTGAAAACAGCCAGGACGACGGCGAATACTGCTACGGCTATGACTACGCATACGGTATTTACGATTACGTTCACGACGAATATCTTGCTGACGTTGAATACTGGGGCGAAGATTTCGAAATGCTCATCGCTGAGTTCAAGTACAACGAGAACGTCAATATGTCCGCTAAGGTTGAGTGGCTCACAAACGTAACTTGGGACGCTGATGCAGGCAAGTACGTCGCTACTTACGAGGAAACAGACGTTATCCTTGCATACTTCGTTGATGTTGATGAGGACACTGTTGGCGTCGCTATCGCAAACAACGATTTCTATGCAGCTCCTTACTACGGATGCACATTCGGTTATCCGGAGTATCGCGTAACAGTATCCTGCCACGCTTGGACATTCACAACCAACGACGCTGATACAGTTAAGTTCACATACGAGTACACACCCACAGAGGTTGAGACCGTATGGGCTGTAATCGACGGCTATCAGAAAGTTACTGTCAAGGTTCTTCTTGATTATTCAGATAATGTAACTGAAGATAGAGAAATGACTGTTGCAGAGCTCAAGGAAGGCTTTGAGAATGGCACGATCACTCTCGAGCAGCTCAAGGATATCACTTGGGGCAAATGCCCGCATTGCGGTAAGTCCGCTTCCTTCGCATTCGACGAAGAGAAGACCTTCAACACATGCGAGCACTGCGGCGGCGAGTTCATGAATACTTACACAACAGAGAAGTGGGAACACGTAATCGCAGCAGCTAAGCACAACGGTTACAGAACACAGTGGCCCTTCAGCGCTGAGACAGGCGTAAGAGTTGTAAATCTCTACGTTCACGTTACAGCTAACGAAGACGGCACAATGCCTGAGTTCACCATCACAGTTGCAGGCGAAGATTATGAATTCGAAGCAACATATGATGAGGCTGAAGGAATCTACTACGTTGGTATTCCCGCAGCTGACATCACAGGCGACGTTGTCGTAACTGTTGCTGAGTAATTCCGCACAGTTTAAGCTGAATAAGCTTAGATAAAGCAAAAATATCCCCC
>CAYXNQ010000001.1:23478-31604 GCA_964466545.1 uncultured Lachnospiraceae bacterium
CTGTAATCTATCGCAAGCGCGATGTCGGGGCTGTCGCCGCCTTTTCTCGCCGATCGGCGAAGCGCGGCAACGTAGTTGAGCACGGTAACGGTCGAGTCGATGTTCACGCCGTCCTCGCCGATACAGCCGATGAGCATTATCTCGTCAAATCCGATATCTGCGATCTCCCGCGCGAGCAGCTCGTCGGTCGAAATTCGCGAGGCGGCGGCGTCGCTGTCAGCGAAAAGATCTGGGGCATAGTAGATCGCGATAGTGCGTAGGCCCGCGTTTTCGGCAAGCGCGACCAGTTCTGTAAGCGCGGTGACTGAATAATACGAATCGGGGAAATCCGCGCGAAAATATTCGATAGACACAGACGAGGCGTAGAGCAGTGAGCCTTCGCCGGTCGTCAGCGGTAGCGCGATCGCGGTGTATCCGTCCTCGGCGAGTTTGTTGAACGCGTCCGCGAGGTCGCTTTCCTTTGCAAGCTCCGCGAGCGTTGCGTGCGCCGCGAATACGCGACGATCTTCTGCGGGTGAATCGTTTTTTTCGTCAACGCTCGGCGGAGAGGATTGGCTTTCCTTCGGCGGCGATGTGCTGTCGCCTCCGACGCCGTGCTGTGAATCCAGCCGATCAAGCTTTGCCTTCAGTCTATTGCCGACGAATACGGTTATAACAAACGCGAGCAGGCACACAAGCACGACGATCAGTATTCGCGTGATCAGTCCCTTGTCCGCCTCACGACGTCCTTTGTAGTATTTCATCTTTTACTCCATTGTCACAAGATCACAGAGCTTTGCGAAGTTATCGGTTTTCGATATCTCAAGCTCGCTCTTGTAATCCGAAAGTATCTGGTTGAATTTGCCCCTGCCGTAGGTCTCCGTCAGCTCGTCCGTGTGCGACTTTATGTAGCTTTCCTCTTTTTCACAGCGCAGTATGATCGAATAGCCCTCGCTCGTTTCGACGATATCGCTGATCTCGCCGATGTCAAGGTCAAACGCCGCGTTTTCAAATTCTTCAACGTAAACGCCGCGCATGAAGTAGTAGCCGTCGGTGTTGTTGAACATCATGAGGTCGTTTCCGTATTTTTGAACGAGCGAATCGAAATCCTCGCCCGCGCGCGCCTTCGCGAGAACGGTCTCGGCGAGCGCGTACTTCGCCTCGTGATCGCCGTCGTCGTAGCCGTCGCCGTCTGCGTCAAACGCGATCAAGACCTGCTTTGCCCTTATGAAATCGTCGCTTCTGAAATAATTGTTGAGATACGTCTCGTCGGTCGAGATCTTGCCTGCGTTTTGCAGACCGTAGTACAGCTCCTCCTCGATGATCTCGCTCGATATCATCAGCTTGACGACCGCGTGATTCATATAATAATTTTTGATATCCTTAACGTAGTCCGATTTGCTGTCGTAATTTCCGACGAACTGATCAACTTTCACTTTGATCACATCGGCGATAGCGGGATCGTCCTCCGTTGCGCCGTAAGCATTACCGCAGGCGAATATTGCGTAGGTGGTGAGGATTGCGTCGTTTATCTTTTGCTCAAGCTCCGCTAAAAGCTCGTCTTTGTTTTCGGCGCTTTCCCAAAAGCTTTTGTCGCCGCCGTCGATCTCATAGCGAAGATTCATAGCGAAATATCGGTATACCTCGTAGGTAACGTCGATGCCGCCGACTGTCATTACGACGGTAGCTTCTTTTTTCGAGCTTTTCAGCGATGTGCAGCCTGTCATAGAGAAAATTGCCGCGCTCAGCATAAGCGTTGCAAGAAAGATTGAGATTATCCTTTTCATGTTTGAGCCTTTCGGTGTTTGTATTTATATGCCGCGTGTGCGGCAAAAAATCGCTACTATAATTATAATATATGCCGGCTGTGTTTTAGTTAAAATTTTATGAATATTTTTGAGGCAATGCGACAAATTTTCGCGAGGCTATTGCAATGAGGGGCAAAACGCGGTAAAATATCAATTGAAATAATCAGCCGTTTGGCTGTCAGAGTAGACGAGAGTGCGTAAAGTGCCGCCGAAGTGGGGAGTTGTTCGGCGGACGAAGGATGAAATTTTCGTTCCGCGGTACCCTCGTCGCATCCCGCTGTGACATATAAGGATTCTTCTTTATGTGCACCAAATCTGTGCGGGGAGGAGTCTTTATATGAAAAATAACGTATCTTCCAAGCTCGTGGTCCGCAGGATCACTATTACGGCGGCGTTTATCGCGCTTGCCGCCGCAACAAAGCTGTTCGCGTCTTTTACGATCCCGCTTCTCGGCGCGAACGGTCTCAAAGTCGGAATATCAGGGATATTTAATTTTTTCCCCGCAATTTTATTCGGCCCTGTGTACGGCGGCGTCGCTTCGGCTATCTCCGATATCCTCGGCGTTTTTTTCGCGTCGGACGGCGGTGCGTATAATCCGATATTTACAGTTGTCGCGTTTATCGGCGGATTTTTGAAGGGCGTTGTTTGGCGAATGATCAGCGGCAAACGTATAGTTTCCGTAAGAGCCGTATCTCTCGTTCTCCTTGCGCTTCTCGGCGCTTTCGGATTTGTAAATTACGCCGCGCTCATTTCCGACGGGATATTGACGTCTCCCGCTGCGATCGCCGACAACTTGCCGTCGAAGGGCGAGCTGTCTTCTCGCGAGCTTTCATTCGTGAGTCGCAGTATCGTCGATCTGGCACAGTATAAAAACGATTCTTATACGGTAGTTCGATTGACCGGTGAAGGTGAGATCACTCTGCCGACGACGGTCGTGCGCGACGGCGTGAGCGGAAATGTTAAAAAGATCGCCTCAAATGCGCTTGACGGATTGGAAAAAGTGACTTTGCGTATTCCCGCCGAATACAGCGGCGATATTTCCGAGGAAATGTTTGCATATTGCAAAGAACATTCGATAGTTATAGCCGCGCCGGATGGCAGTAAGACCGCGACTGCTGCCATTAAAGCCAGCCTTACGGTGATAATAGACGACGTGCAACCGATCTCGGCGGACTACGCGCCCGAAAATTACAAGTCGAGCGGGACTTATGCGAAATATCTCGCGGGGTATATAAATTTTGCGACGCTGGGACTTGTCGCGGTCTTTCTGCTCGGCGGAAGCGTAGTAACAGCCGATATCATCGCGGCAAAGCTGAAAAAGAACAGCGGCGGATTTTGCTATATGCAGATACTTGCGACCGCGTTTATTCCCGGCATGATAGTATCTACGATCAATACGTGGTTGCTTATGCAGCTATATTATCAGGGACAGGCGTTCATGGTGCTGTGGATACCGCGCACGATAGAGGAGATACTCATAAATCTCATCCAAGCTTACTTTATTACCGTATTATATAATGTTTATAGAAGAACAGTGGCGCGCTCGCTTCCCGCGGGAGTTGAATGGCAGCCGCGCACATGACAGATTCGGGAGGCTGGTTCACATAATCGTTAATAAAAGAATAAAAGCGGCGGCGGTATTGCTTGCTCTCTCCGCTTCGCTTATTCTGTCGTCGTGCAGTGCGGCGGAGAGCCTTATGGCGTCGCTCGGCTTTGATACGCATAATTATTCAAATGAAGAAATTACGGCGGAGCATGACGTTGATTCCGATATAGCGCTTGAGCTTGCGGATATGGCGGCAATGCTCGCGCTGAATACGCCGCAGCTTCAGCCGTTTTCCAAAATGAGTGAAGCGCTTGCCGCTTATCGCGACGCGGTGCTCAATTATATGCTTGGTTCTGAGTATGCGAAATATTCTGGTAATCTCTCTCTGCTTGACGCCGCTTCGCGCGCATATCCTCAGCTTGCGATCACCACGGCGATCCCCGCTTCCGATTTTGAGGCCGTGATGTACAGGTATTTCGGCGGCAGTGATAAGATAACGAATCAAAGCGGAAAGTATTTCACATATCTTGATAAAATATCCGCTTATACTGCGGTGTCCGGAGTTATTACGGATACTGTCAAGGTTACCGTTACCGCGTGCGTTGAGACGAAGAATACATACCGACTGACGTTATACAATACGCTCGGCGAGGTTACGTCTCCGCAGTATACCGCTATGATAATCAAGCGAGATGACGGCACGTTGTATTTCAAAAGCCTTGTGGAAAACAAATGAACGAAATAATACGCCCTCGAACTACAGCGACGGGCGTATTTTCTATTCGGAGGCGGTATTACGCCGCGCTTCTTGGAGCGCGAATAAAAAACACCCGAAGCGATCATTTCGCTTCGGGTGTGGAGTTATGCTTATTCTTTGCTGATCATGACAGCTTGACCGTTTTTGCCCACTCGAAAAATTGAGCTTCGTTTTTTTCGTAGCTGTCGGTGGTGCAGAAGAACTGTACGAGCCAAAAGGCGTCGGAGGACTTAAATACCGGGCAGAAATAGGTGAAATTCTTTCCGTTTGCCTGCGCCTCAAATACGAAATACGTGAGGCCGTCCTTTTCCTGTACCGCGGAATCACGGTTGTTCGCCTGTACTACGAGAGCGGCATATTCCGCAAGCGTCATGTTCGCCGTATCGACATTCGGGAAAAGAGAAAATTCTTCCTTCAGCGTTATTACACCGGCGCTCGCGGAATCGTAGAGCGCGGTATAACTGTTATGCTCTTTTTCAGTAAAGGATTCGTTGAGTGTTATTTCAAGTCCGGCTTTTGAGAATGTTTTCGGGGAGGAGTCGAACGTTATGAGACTGCATGAGGAGAGCGCTATCGCGATCAAAAGCAAAACGGATATAACTGAGATCTTCTTCATACACATACTGCCTTTCTGAAATTTTCAAAATTATTTTTCCGCGTTTGCGGGACGTGTGCTTGCGGCGATATCGTGCTTCTTTGCGTGCTTGGCGCGTTTTTCGAGTATTGTACGGGTAAATGCGTTCTTGATAGGCAATATCCATACTATCAGCGAAAGTATGAAGCCTCCGATAAGCGGCTTGAGATAATACATGGTGAGATCATCGTCAACGAGATATCGCGGCGTGATCTCAAGCGCGTCCACATAAGATATCGGTGCGTCGAGTACGCCCTCGATGTACCATTTCACGTGATCCTCGTAAACGTCGAGATTTATTGAAAGAAACCACGCCGCAAGGAGTACGAACAGCGAGATCAGCACCGACGCGACAAGCCCGATCGGATTTGAACCTTTTGAAAAAATAACATATCCGCGATATGCGCAAAGCGACAGGACTATGCCGCTCAGCTCTACGAGAAATCCGAGCTGATACAAAATGAACCACAGTGCTCCACCGATAAGCGAAAAGAGAAAAGCTCCGACAAGTCCGAGCGGAACATTTTCAGTTTTTTCGAGCTTGAGATTACATTCGTTCACTTTGGTGCCTCGCACATAACGCATATTTGTAAATATATTGTAACATAATTATAAATAGGTGTCAACGATTAATTTAACAAAAACGAATTTGTTTTTTGACAGTTAAAATTTCGGTATGTTAAAGTGAGAAAATTCTATTTACATAAGTAAATAAATGTGGTAGAATGAAAGCCGTAGACAGTACGATAACAATATATGCACATGAAAGGAATTTAGATATGAAATATACCTTCGATATGCTTGACGGCGAGCTTTGGTGGGGCGGCACAACGGTTGACGGAATGATCAGCCCGTTTGACAAGGATACCGTTTTTGAGCGGGATTTTATAAAGCTTTGCCCGAACGAGACCATGCCGATGTATCTTTCGAATATGGGACGCTGCATCTGGTCGGAGGATCCGTTTAAGGTGAAGATCGAAAACGGTTGCTTTGAGCTTGAGGGCGAGGTCATCACGATAGAGAAGTTCGGCGATACGCTTCGCGACGCATACGTGGGCGCGTCGAATAAATATTTTCCGCCGAGAGGGGAATATCTTCCGGAGGAGTTTTTCCGTTCTCCGCAGTACAATACGTGGATGCAGCTTACATACGATCAAAACCAGGCGGACATACTCGATTATGCCGAGAAGATCATAGAAAACGGTTTCAAGCCGGGAATATTTATAATCGACGAGGGCTGGCAAAAGTTTTACGGGAATTGGGATTTTGATCGCGAGAAATTCCCAGATCCTGCCGGAATGGTGGCAAAGCTGCACGAAATGGGCTATACCGTAATGCTGTGGGTAGTTCCGAACGTGCGTGCGGACGGCTGCGAATTTTTGAAGATGACCGGCTCTGAATTTAATTCGGAATTCAGAAAAGAGATATTGCTCAGAAACGACGACGGCAAGGTCTCAATATTGCTTTGGTGGGACGGCTACAGCGCGATACTCGATATGACAAAGAAGTGCGACAGAGATTATCTTGACCGTCAGCTTACCGCGCTTATAGAAAAATACGGAATCGACGGCTTCAAATTCGACGGCGGTAATATCGATAACTATGCGGATTATATGTGTATAAACGGCACTCCCGATAAGACGCATACGCCGCACGAGCGCAATCAGGCATGGAACGCTTTCGGCACGAGATACAAATTCCACGAATACAAAGATACGTTCAAGGGCGGCGGACAGCGCGTCATTCAGCGTATTTGGGATAAGCACCACGTTTGGGGTAAGGACGGCCTTGCCGAGTTGATCCCGTGCGCTATTCTTCAGGGAATTACCGGACATCCGTTCCTTTGTCCCGATATGGTCGGCGGCGGACAGTATACCATCAGAACGCTTCATCAGGCGATAGATCCCGAATTGTTCGTGAGAATGGCGCAGTGCTCCGCGCTGTTCCCGATGATGCAGTTCTCGTGGGCGCCGTGGGAGGCTGTCGAGGGCGAGTATCTCGACGCTATCCGCGAAAGCGCAAAACTTCATTCCGATTTCGGCGAGACCTTCGTTGAGCTTGTTGAGGACGCATATAAGACCGGCGAGCCGATACTTCGTTCGCTTGAATATAATTATCCTCACAAGGACTACGCAAAGGTGCATGACGTATTCATGCTTGGAGAAAATATTCTCGTTGCGCCCGTGCTTGAAAAGGGACAGACAAAGCGTGAAATCCCGCTTCCCGACGGAAAATGGAAATATGTTGACGGAACGGTGTATAACGGCGGAGAGACTGTTACGCTTGACGTTGATCTTTTCTCGATCCCATATTTTATGAAGGTGTGATCTCGGTAGTTACTACCCGATCGAAACGGTGAAAAACAATTAAACTTACAGAGCTTTTTGAAAAAGATAAGCTGTCGCTTTCGTTTGAGGTGTTTCCGCCGAAAACGGATTCCGCATTTGAGACCGTAAAGCACGCGACTGAGGAGATCGCCAGACTCCGCCCGGCGTTTGTAAGCGTGACATACGGCGCGGGCGGCGGCACAAGCAAATATACGCTTGAGATCGCAAAAAACATTAAGGATACATACGGCGTTCCGACGCTGGCGCATCTTACGTGCGTTTCGTCTACTCGCGAAACCGTGCGGGCGCGGATCGCGGAAATGCAGGCCGCGGGAATACAAAACGTCATGGCGCTTCGCGGCGATCTGACTCCGGAGCTTGCGGCAGGCGGCAGAAGCGATTATCACTACGCAGTTGAGCTGATACGGGATATTAAGGAAAGCGGCGCGGACTTTTGTCTCGGCGGAGCTTGTTATCCCGAAGTGCATCCCGAAAGCGCAGATCAAAAGGAGGACATCGCTCATCTTCGCGAAAAAGTTGACGCGGGGTTGTCATTCCTTACAACGCAGATGTTCTTTGACAATAATCTGCTTTATAATTTTCTTTATAAAATTCGCGAGGCGGGAATATCTGTTCCCGTTATTCCCGGAATCATGCCGATAACCAGCGCGAATCAGGTCGAGCGGGCCATAAAGCTGTCAGGCTCGTTCATGCCGCAAAGATTCAAAAGTCTCGTCGACAGATTCGGCTCGTCTCCCGCGGCGATGAAGCAGGCGGGAATAGCCTATGCGACGGATCAGATCATAGATCTGTTTGCGAACGGCGTCAAAAACGTTCACGTTTATTCGATGAATAAGCCTGATGTGGCGGAGCAGATACAAAAGAATCTTTCGGATATCATATCGTAAAGTCGGTGCATCTCTATGGATATTCGCGATTACATAAAAAATAATATTTTATTTCTTGACGGCGGCATGGGTACGCTTCTTCAAAAGCGCGGATTGCTTCCGTCCGAGCTTCCGGAAATGTGGAATATAACGCATCCGGACGAGATATTGAGCATACACCGCGATTA
>CAYXNQ010000001.1:31704-46267 GCA_964466545.1 uncultured Lachnospiraceae bacterium
GCATACGGCGAAGACGGCAAGCTTTTAACGGGAGCTTCGCCGGAGACGATGGTCGCAATGCTGGAGGGTATGGGGGCGGACGCTATCGGCGTGAACTGCTCGCTCGGCCCGAAGGCGCTTGCCGGCGTTGTCGATGAATATACGGAATATTCGTCTTTGCCGATAATTCTTAAGCCCAACGCGGGACTGCCTGCCGTCAGAGACGGCGAGACGGTGTATGACGTTTCAGCCGATGAGTTTGCCGAAACGGTGGCAACGCTGGTCGGCAAAGGAGTAGCGATCGTCGGCGGCTGTTGCGGTACGACTCCCGAATATATAAGAAAAACAAAGCTCGCCTGCAAGAGCGTGACTTTTTGCGCACCGAGGAAAAAATCGCGTTGCGTCGTGACCTCGTACAGTCGCGCTGTCGCATTCGGAAATGAGCCGATACTCATCGGTGAAAGGATCAATCCGACGGGAAAAAAGAAATTCAAGGAAGCGCTCAGAGCCGGAGACATCAAATATATATTGAACGAAGCTGTCGGAGAGGCTGAGGCGGGCGCGCATATTCTTGATGTAAACGTCGGTTTGCCCGAAATCGACGAAACGGCAATGCTGACTCGTGCGGTACGCGAGATTCAGGCTGTGGTCGATCTTCCGCTTCAGCTTGATACGTCGAACGCGGAGGCGATGGAAGCGGCGCTCAGATGCTATAACGGTAAGGCGCTCGTCAATTCCGTAAACGGAAAACGCGAAAGCATGGACGCTATCTTTCCGCTTGTAAAAAAATACGGCGGCGTGGTGATCGCGCTTACGCTTGACGAGGGTGGAATACCGCCGCTTGCGGAGGGCAGAGTTGAAATTGCCCAAAGGATACTGCGCGAAGCGGAAAAATACGGTATATCAAAAAACGATATTATTTTCGATCCTCTCGCTATGGCGATCAGCGCAGACGCGACTGCGGCGAGGGAGACCTTGTCCGCGATCTCGATGATACGCGATCGGCTCGGTTGCCGAACGTCGCTCGGAGTGTCGAACGTGTCATTCGGCTTGCCTTCTCGCGAGATCGTTAACAGTGCGTTTTTTGCGCTTGCGCTCGGAGCGGGGCTGTCTGCCGCTATCATGAATCCGTATTCCGCCGATATGATGAAGGTATATCACGCATACCGCGCACTTGGCGGATATGACGAAAACTGTGCGGAATATATTTCTTTTGCGGATTCGCTTCCGACAGAGGCGCCGTCTGTAAAAGCTCAAGCGTCGTCTTTGGCTGCGCAAAGCGGGATCTGCGGAGCGCAGGGAACCCCTCTCTTTTTGGCGATCGTTCGCGGATTAAAGGACAGCGCGCGAAGCGAGACGGCGGATATGATAAAGGCTCGTGCGCCGCTTGAGATCGTAGATCGCGAAATAATACCGGCACTTGACGAGGTGGGGCGCGGCTTTGAGGCAAAACGCATATATCTTCCGCAGCTTTTGATGAGCGCGGAGGCGGCAAAATCCGCTTTTGATGTTATCCGTGAAAATATGCCCGCGGGAGAGGACAAAAAATGCCCGTTCGTAATCGCGACGGTCAAGGGAGACATCCACGATATCGGAAAAAATATTGTGAAGCTTCTGCTTGAGAATTACGGCTACGATGTAATAGATCTCGGAAAGGATACGCCGCCCGAAGCTATCGTCGACGCGGTTTTGCGGCACAGATCTCCGCTTGTCGGGCTCAGCGCGCTGATGACAACTACTGTTCCGTCAATGGAGGAAACGATCAAGCTCCTACGCGCGTCTGCGCCCGATTGCAAGATAGTCGTAGGCGGCGCGGTATTGACTCCGGAATATGCCGAAAAGATCGGCGCGGATAAATATGCGCGTGACGCAATGGAGACCGTGCGATATGCCGAAGAAATTTTCGGACAGCTCCGAAACGGCGGTTGACGTAAATAAATAATAAAGCTCCGCAAGGCGAGATCCTTTGCGGAGCTTGTTTTTTGGGAAGCTTGCTCGAATGGCCGCGATCAGCTTTGAGCGCGTATATCTAATTCGGCTTCAAGCCTGCGGCGAAATGTAGATATCATATTGTCGGCGTCGCGATATCCGCCCGCGCGTATCAGCACGACGGTGCCGTACAGCATCGCTCGGAGAGTGAACGTGAATTCTCGGCGCTTTTCGCTTACCCAGCCTGACGCTCTTGCCACGGAATCTACGATCGCGTCGATCCCGTCGTCGCTTAGCGCGTCACTGTATTTGGCGCTCAGTGACGCCTCGTGAAACAGTATCGAAAAATACGACGGCGTGACTATAAGAAATCTGATATATTGAACGGAGGCGTCTATGAGCTGCGTCTCTGGATCTCCGTCACCTGAGGCAAGAGCCTCGGCGATCAGCATATCTCGGCGCGAGGAGATGTATTTGAGTATCTCGCGAAGCAGATCTTCCTTGCCCTTGAAATGACGGTACGGCGCGGCGCATGACAGCTCGCACGCCGCCGCGACTCGCCTAAGCGAAAAGTCGTTGAAGCCGTGCTCCTCGATCTCGCGTATTCCGGCAACGAGCAGTCGCTCGCGCACGCTTTCTTCGATAATATCGGCGGAATTTTCCATGTGCCTGCCTCGCTTTCACTACGGTACGCTAAAAGTATAGCATACAGTATGCTTTTTTGCAAGAAAAATTCGTTTTCGCGCCGCATATTTTGAAAAATCCTATTGACAATCGCCGGCTCTCGTAGTAGAATAAACACACAAGTTAACAGTGTTAACCGGCTGTGATCTTGCGGTATGCGATATATTATTGTGCCAACCGTTGAGACGCGCCGTGAAAGGCAGGTATAATATGGACCGATTAAATGAGGCAAGAGAGAAGATAAATCGGATTGACGATGAAATCGCCGAGCTGTTTGTGCGCAGAATGAAAGCGGCTGCGGAGATAGCGGAATATAAAAAGCAGCATGGTTTGCCGATCCTTGACCCCGCGCGAGAAGAACAGATCGTTATGAAAAGCGCGGAGCGCGTTGAGAGCGAGGAGCTTCGCCCCTATTATATTAATTTTGTACGCGATACAATGAAGATATCCCGCGCATACCAATCAAAGCTGAACGAGGGAATGAAGGTAGCTTTCAGCGGCACGGAGGGAGCGTTTGCTCACATCGCCGCAAGGAGCTTGTTTCCGACTGCTCATGCTGTTGCATACGGCGATTTTTCGTCGGCATACCGTGCGGTCGAGGACGGAGAATGTGACGCAGTGGTGCTTCCCGTAGAAAACAGCTACAACGGCGAGGTCGGACAGGTTACAGACCTTCTGTTTTCCGGCTCGCTTTACGTGAATTTTATGACAGATCTTGCGGTTTCGCACGATCTGCTCGTTAAGCCCGGAACGCGCCGCGAGGATATAAAGACAGTAGTAAGTCATCCGCAGGCGCTTGCTCAGTGCGCTGAATTTATCAGAGAAGGCGGATTTGAGACGAAGGAGTTTGAAAATACCGCTTTGGCGGCAAAGCTGGTGGCGGAATCCGAGGACGATTCGCTTGCGGCGATCGCGAGCGAGGAAGCTGCCGAGATATTCGGGCTTGAGGTGCTTGCGCGGAATATCAATGCCAGTCGAGTCAATACCACGCGCTTTGCTGTTCTTACACCGTCGGATACGCATCAGGCGGAAGGCGAAAACGTATATTCGATCTTGCTGTTTACTGTTCGTAATGAGGCGGGAGCGTTAGCTAAGGCGCTGGACGTTATTGGACTTTATGGTTTCAATATGCGCACGCTTCGCAGCAGACCGATGAAGGATCTGCTTTGGCAATATTATTTTTATATAGAGCTTGAAGGCGACGTTCACACCGAGGCCGGCGACGATATGCTTCGTATGCTCAGGAGATATTGCGATCGTCTTAAGCTTGCCGGAACGTATTCTCGTCCCAGACAGTAGACGGCATTTTTGAAAAAGGAGATATTGGACCGTGATAATTCGAGCAGATCTGCAAAGCGCGGCTTATGATATTGTGATAGAGCGCGGCGCGCTCGCCCGTGCGGGAGAATATATGAAGCTTGATCGGCGTTGCCTGATAGTTACGGATTCGGGCGTTCCCGCCGAATACTCGAAGTGTGTGGCGGCGCAGGCAAAGTATCCTGTGATCGTGACATTGCCTGCCGGTGAAAGCTCAAAGAGTCTTGATAATTGGCAAATGCTTCTTCGCACTATGCTTGCGGAAAATTTTACGCGCACAGACGCGGTTATCGCGGTGGGCGGTGGAGTTGTCGGCGATCTTGCCGGATTCGCGGCGGCTTCGTATATGCGCGGCATAGATTTCTATAATATTCCGACGACTGTGCTTGCCGCCGTGGATTCATCGGTCGGCGGAAAGGTTGCCGTCGACCTTGATATGATAAAAAATGTTGTCGGCGCGTTTTATCAGCCGAAAAAAGTCTTGATAGATCCGGATACGCTGGCGACGCTTCCGGCGCGGCAGATCGCAAACGGACTTGCGGAAAGCGTAAAGATGGCGGTCACATCAAACGCGCAGCTCTTTGAAACATTTGAGCGCGGCGAAGCTCTCGCCGATCTTGAATACGTGATCGCCGAGTCGCTGAAGATAAAGATTTCGGTGGTGCAAAAGGACGAGCGTGAATCGGGCATGAGGAGAATACTCAATTTCGGACATACGCTTGCTCACGGGATAGAGGCGGCAAGTGAGCTTTCGGGAATATATCACGGCGAGGCGGTTGCGCTCGGTATGCTTCCGATGTGCGCGCCGGAGATGCGCGAAAGAGTACGGGGAGTGCTGGCGTCGCTCGGACTTCCGACGGAGCTTCACGGTGATCTTGATGAGATCATCAAAAATGCGGCGCATGATAAAAAATGCGACGGAGGCGATATTTACGTGGTGCTGTCCGACAAGATAGGTTCGTGCAGAACGGTAAAAATGTCGTTTGACGAATGGAGTTCGCTCGTGCGGCGATCAGCTTGCGGGGAGTTTATTTGAATTTATGAAAAATACGATAGGAAATTACGTAACTCTTACGCTGTTCGGCGAAAGCCACGGCACTGAGATCGGCGCGGTGCTCGACGGAATCGCACCCGGAATAGCCATCGATGAAAATCTGATAAATATAAAGCTGGCGAGACGTCGTCCGTGCGGAAAGATATCGACGGCGCGCGTTGAAACTGACGAATATTCAATCGTGAGCGGCGTTTATAACGGGAGGACTACCGGCACACCGCTGTGCGTTGTCATATCGAATCGAAATATAAAAAGCGGAGATTATGCGGCTCTGGCGGCGGTGCCTCGCCCCGGACACGCGGATTATACCGCGCAATGTAAATATCACGGTTGGCAGGACGCGCGCGGCGGCGGGCATTTTTCGGGAAGACTTACCGCTCCGATAGTTGCGATGGGCGCTATCGCCGAAAGTGCGCTGGCTCAGCGCGGAGTTCGCGTGGCGACTCACGTTTTGTCGCTCGGCGGAGTGAAGGATAGACATTTTTGCGATATCGAAAACGATATAGAACATCTTCGAAATGCGAGCGAGCCTGTGTTTTCGTCGGACGTGTGGGATAAGATGAACCAGCGCGTGCTTGATGCTGCCGCAAGCGGAGACAGCGTAGGCGGAATACTCGAATGTGCGATCGTCGGATTGCCTGCCGGAATAGGCGAGCCGTATTTTGACAGCCTCGAAAGTGTGCTGTCACACGCCGTATTTTCGATTCCCGCCGTGAAGGGCGTTGAGTTCGGAGACGGATTCGCGCTTGCCGAAATGAAGGGCAGTGAGGCGAACGACGCATACAGAGTGGAAAACGGTTCAATCGTTACCGAAACCAATCACGCGGGCGGCATCTATGGCGGTATATCAAGCGGAGCGCCGATAATTTTGCGCGCGGCGATAAAGCCCACCCCGTCTATCTCAAGGGAGCAGCATTCGGTGGATATTTCAAAAATGACGAATACATCTCTTTCGGTAAAGGGCAGACACGACCCCGCGATAGTTCATCGTGCGGCTCCCGTCCTCGACGCGATCGTTGCGATAGCGTTGCTTGATGTGATGACAGGAAGATACGGAGCCGACTATTTTACCGAATGAGCGCGGCGGAAAGGAAGCATAAAATGAAATACGGCTGTATAGGCGAGCACCTGACTCATTCGTTTTCAAAGGAGATACACGCGGAGCTTGCCGATTATGATTACGAGATCTGCGAGGTGCCGCGCGATAAGCTCGACAGCTTTATGAAGAAGGCGGATTTTTCCGCAATCAATGTAACTATTCCGTACAAAGAAGCGGTGATCCCGTATCTTTCCGAAATGAATGATTCAGCCCGCGAGATCGGTGCGGTCAACACGATCGTGAATCGTGGCGGAAAGCTTTACGGCTATAACACGGATTATTACGGAATGAAAGAGATGATAAATAGACTCGGAGTTTCTCTCGCCGGCAGAAAGATCGCCGTGCTCGGCACAGGCGGTACTGCCAAGACCGCCGCGGTCGTTGCGTCGAATCTCGGCGCGAGGGAGATCGTTACCGTAAGCCGAGCCCCGACAGGAGCATATATGAGCTATGACGAGCTTTATGAAAAGCACGCGGATATAGAATTTCTGATAAACTGTACGCCTGTCGGAATGTTCCCGAAGCCGCACGCCGTTCCCGTCGATATATCGCGTTTCCCACGTTTGCTCGGAGTGGCGGACGCGGTATACAATCCGCTGAATACTGAGCTTTATTTAGACGCGCTTGACGCGGGAATACCGGCAACGTGCGGTCTGTATATGCTGGCGCATCAGGCATTAGTCGCGTCCGAGATATTTCTCGATACGAAATACGACGAGACGACGTCCGAAAGGGTTTACGGCACAATACGAAGATCAAAGGAAAACATAGTTTTGATCGGTATGCCGGCGAGCGGCAAAAGCACGGTCGGCGGGATACTCTCGGCTCGCCTTGGCAAAACATTCATCGACAGCGACGCGGTGATAGAGGAGCGGTGCGGGAAAAAGATATCCGATATATTTGCGGAGGACGGAGAAGAACTGTTTCGCAAATTGGAAGCGAGCGTTATAGACGAGCTTTCAAATAAAAACGGATTTATTATCGCGACCGGAGGCGGAGCTGTACTGCGTCCGGAAAACGTGCGAGCGCTTCGCCGCAACGGAGTCATATATTTCCTTGACAGATCACCCGAAAAGCTTGTGCCGACAAGCGACCGACCGCTTGCCTCAAGCGTAGAACAGATATATAAAAGATATAACGAAAGATATGAAAAATACGATCTCAGCGCAGACGTAAAGGTGGATGGCAACGGTACGCCGGAGGAAGTAGCAGAGATCGTGGCAAAGGATTTTCTTAAAAGATGAAGATATTTGTGATAAACGGACCGAACCTGAATCTGCTCGGCTTGCGAGAGCCTGAGCATTACGGCACCGGAACGTATGACGGGCTTATAAAAATGATAACGCAATATGCTGAGAGTCGCGGTGACTCGGTAGAGTTTTTTCAATCGAATCACGAGGGCGATCTTGTAGATTACATTCACCGAGCATATTTCGACGGAGCGGACGGTATCGTGATAAATCCCGGAGCCTATACTCACACGAGCATTGCGCTTCTTGATGCGGTAAAAGCAGTTCGTATTCCGACGGTGGAAGTACATATATCGAAACTGGAGGAGCGGGAGGCGTTCAGGCAGGTCAGCTATATCAGAGCCGCGTGCGTGAAAACGATATCCGGAGAGGGCTTCGACGGATATCTTCGAGCGATCGACTGCCTGGCGGAGGTGATCGCGTGAAGGCTGTTATCTCTCCGTCGCGCGCGGTCGGCAGTATCAACGCTCCACCGTCGAAAAGTATGTCTCACCGATTGCTTTTGTGCGCGGGATTGGCGGAAGGCGAAAGCGTGATACGCGGAATATCGCGAAGCGAGGACATCTCAGCAACAATAGATTGCCTTGACGCGCTTGGCGTAAGAGTGGATTTCGATGAAGAACATTCGACAGCTCGCGTTTTCGGGATAGATCTCAGGCACGCGAAGCCGTCGCGCCCGCTATATTGCCGTGAAAGCGGAAGCACGCTGAGATTCTTTCTGCCGCCGGCGCTTTTGACAGGCGAAACGGTCACATTGTACGGCGCGCCTTCGCTTATGCGCAGACCGATGAACGTATATCGCGACTTTTGCTCGGCGAATGGACTTCTGTACACACAATCGGACGACTTTATAACGGTGTGCGGAGTTCCCCGCGCGGGAAAATTTACTGTCCCCGGCAATATAAGCAGTCAGTTCATCAGCGGATTTTTGTTTGCTTTGCCGCTGCTTGACGGAGACAGTACAGTGACGGTCACGCCGCCGATAGAAAGCAGATCTTATATCAGTCTTACTATAGCCGCCCTTGCGGAATTTGGCATAAAAATCGAGTGGAAGAATGAAAAGACGCTCTACATTCCCGGAAATCAGAAATATATTCCACGGGAATGTACGGTCGAGGGAGATTATTCAAACGCCGCTTTTCTTGACGCTTTTAATATGATCGGCGGAGATGTAAAGATCGACGGTCTGCGCGCGGATTCGCTTCAGGGTGACCGCGTCTATTCGAGGTATTACGAGCTTATGAAGATCGGCGCACCCGCGCTGCATATCGGGGATTGTCCTGATCTCGGCCCGATACTGTTTTCTTTGGCGGCTGCAAGATACGGTGGCGTTTTCAGCGGCACCAGACGCCTTAAGCTCAAAGAAAGCGACAGAGCGGTGGCTATGGCGGAGGAGCTTACAAAGCTCGGAGCGCGCGTCAGAGTCGAGGAAGATTCCGTGACCGTGTACGCGAAGGAGCTTCATGCTCCGAATACAGAGCTTTATTCGCACAACGATCATCGCATCGTTATGTCGCTTGCCGTGCTGTTGTCTTTGACAGGCGGAGTGATAGACGGGGCGGAGGCGGTGAGCAAGAGCTATCCCGCTTTCTTTGACGATATCGCGACGCTCGGAATCGAGGTAAAGCTTACATGACGCTCAACAAAAATACAAAATTTTTGATAATAGGACTCGGCGTTATCGGCGGCAGCTATGCGTCTGCGCTGTCCGAAAAGGGTTATGCCGTCAAAGCCGTAACAAAAAATGCCGAGGATATCGCGTATGCGCTTGATCGGAATATGATCGCCGCAGGCTATACGGAGCCGCCGAGCGAGATCATAAATGAAGCAGACGTCGTTATTCTCGCAATATATCCGGATGACGCAATCGAATGGGTCAAAGCGTATGGGAGCTTTATGCGAAGCGGCGCGATTTTGACCGACGTTTCCGGCGTAAAGCGCTGTGTGATAGAGCCGATAAAAAGGCTTGTGCGCAGCGACGTCGAGTATATATCCGCGCACCCGATGGCAGGGCGTGAACAAAGCGGGGTAAGATTCAGCGATCCGACGGTATTTCACGGAGCCAATTTTATAATTACGCCGACTGCGGATAATTCTGAGGAAGCGATAGAATTTTGCGGTGCGCTTGCGGCGGAGCTGGGATTTGCGCGCGTGTCGTGCTTGACCCCGGAGGAACACGACCGAATGATCGCGTTCTTATCACAGCTTACGCACTGTATCGCCGTATCGCTTATGAATTCAAATCAGACGCCGCATATGGAAAAATATACCGGCGACTCCTTCCGTGATCTTACGAGGATAGCGAAGATCAACGATCTGATGTGGTCAAAGCTGTTTGAGGCAAATAAAGATATGCTTCTCGAAGAAATGGATGCGTTTATCGGCGAATTTTCCAGATTCCGTGATATGCTTGCGTCGGATGACGCCGACGGAATGAGAGAGGCTATGCGGGCGTCGACCGCGCGAAGAAGCTTGTTTGACAAGCCGAAAAACAAATAAATCTATGTTTTGTATAAAGAGGTAATGGCTATGAATATGGAGTTTTACAGGAAACTGCCGATTCCTAAGGAAATAAAGGAAAGATATCCGATGACGGCGGAAATGACTGCGCTTCGCAACAAGACTGTAAACGAGCTTAAGGCTGTGTTCGCGGGCGAGAGCGATAAATTTATCCTTGTGATCGGACCTTGTTCCGCTGATCACGAGGACACGGTAATAGAATATATTTCGAGATTGCGCGAGCTTCAGGATAAGGTGTCCGATAAGATAATGATGATCCCGCGCATATACACGAACAAACCGCGAACCACGGGCGACGGATATAAGGGTATGCTTCATCAGCCGGATCCGAACTCCGCGCCGGATCTGCTGAAGGGATTGATCGCGATACGTCAGCTTCATATGCGTGCGATATCCGAGACTGGGTTTGCGTGTGCCGACGAGATGCTCTATCCGGAGAATCACAGATATCTTTCTGATTTGCTGGCTTACGTTGCCGTCGGCGCGCGCTCGGTTGAAAATCAACAGCACAGACTTACCGCGAGCGGACTTGATATTCCCGTAGGAATGAAAAATCCTACAGGCGGCGACCTTGCGGTCATGATGAATTCGATAACCGCCGCTCAGCACGCGCATGTCTTTGCATATCGCGGCTGGGAGGTCAAGAGCGCCGGCAATCCTTATGCGCACGCCATCCTCCGCGGATACGTCAATAAGCACGGTCAATCTTTGCCTAACTATCATTATGAGGACCTTATGAATCTTGCGAAGCTTTACGACGAGGCCGGGCTCAAGAATCCGGCGGTGCTTGTTGATACCAATCACGCAAACTCCGGCAAAAAATATCTTGAGCAGATCAGAATAGCCAAAGAGGTACTTCACAGCTGCCGTTTGTCCGGCGACATTCGCAGATTGGTAAAGGGACTCATGATCGAGAGCTATATATACGACGGCAATCAGAAGATCGGCGAAAACGAGCTTCTCGGCAAGTCGATCACGGATCCGTGCCTCGGTTGGGAGAAAACGGAAAGATTGGTTTTGGATATTGCCGACGCGCTTTAATTTATCGAAAAAACAAAAGCCCGCGCGGGCTTATCTAAGGAATATTCAAAAATGAAATGACCCTTGATTGCAATTTCTTTACACTGCAATCAAGGGTCACTTCGCGTCGATCTTGATATCTAACATCAATTTAGCCTCACTTTCGTTATCTGCCTTTTGCCGTTTTTCAAAATCCTTAACATCCGTAAATTCAATTCTCAAGCGAGAATAAGCTATGTTTTTCGTTCGACAATATCGCAAAAGGCGAATTTCCTGACTTTACACATGCGACAGTTTGTCTGACCGTTTTGACCGATCGTTTATAATCACATTCATTGAATCCTCACAAATCTATGTAAAGGCGCGTTTCACGCCGTCTCCTTATTTCTCTTTGAAAAATAAAGTCAAACCGATCTGAGATCCAAAGCCTGTCTTTTGTGAAGTCCCGTTTCTTATGCCATTGGAGTTGTCCTCCTTTCTGTCTATATTATATCACAGCAATAATGAAAAATCAATACGCAATTTTGTATAAATATTTCACTTAATTTTTATATAAAAAGCAGAAATTTTGTTCTAAACTCATGTTTTTGTTTACACGACTTTCTACTTGTGATATAATAATATTATAGGCGTTTGAAAATACGGGCAAAATTAAAAAGCAAGGGAAGCGCGCGGCTTTCCTTGCTTTTCGTTTATCTCGGAATATGTATCGTTATTTCGGTTCCGCTCTGATTTTCAAGCTTCGACACGGTCGCCGGAACTCCGGCAAGACGAACAAGCTCAAGCGCGTGATCGATGCTGTTGTAAAAAAGGCGTATATCTTTGAGAGAAAATTTTCCGCCGAGCGATTCGCGCACGGGCTTTTTTGATTCTTCGTTTTTCCGAGAAAGAAGCGCGTCTATGTATTCTTCGGTCGCCGATACGTTCAGACCTCTCGCCGCAATAGTGTTCAGCGCCGACATTCGCGTTTCCGGCTCGCGAATACGTAAAAGTGCGCGCGCGTGCCGTTCCGTAAGGCCGCGATCGAGTATGATCGCTTTTTCCTCGCGTGAGAGCCTGAGCAATCTAAGCTTGTTTGCGACGTATGATTGACTGCACGACAGTCTTTCCGCGATCTTCTCCTGCGTCAGCGAGTACAGCTCGATCAGCTTATGGAGCGCGTCGGCTTCCTCAAACATATTGAGATTTTCACGTTGAATGTTTTCGATTATCGCCAGCTCTGCCGAGCGTTTTTCGTCCGCCTCGATCACAACGCACGGAACGGTCCGCTCGCCTAACAGCTTCGCGGCGCGTAGGCGTCTCTCGCCGGCAATCAGCAGATAATTATCTCCGTTTCGGCGAACGGTCAACGGCTGGATCATTCCGTGCTGACGTATGCTGTCGGCGAGACGCAGAAGCGCGTCATCCGTGAAGCTTTTTCTCGGCTGAGACGGATTGGGCGCGACGAGAGCTGTGTCGATAT
The DNA here is from genome assembly GCA_964466545.1 of uncultured Lachnospiraceae bacterium. Lineage (GTDB taxonomy): Bacteria > Bacillota > Clostridia > Oscillospirales > CAG-272 > CAYXNQ01. The sequence continues at coordinate 44,019 of CAYXNQ010000001.1, forward strand.
AGGCGATCTTGTCCTCATAACTTTCGTCTGCGCGCCGATATCGTTGAAAACGTAAATTTCCTGTCATTTTTGAATCCTTACCCTTCGTTTAATTTCGGGCTTCGCGGGTGGCAAAGCCGGTAAATTACTGTAAATACAGTATATCATAGGGTAATCAAAAACAAACAGGAAATTTGTGCGATTATTTTAACTGTTTTTGCGCTGAAATCATGGGAAAATGGGAAAAATCGGGTTGACTGAAAAATACGTATGGATTAAAGCGGTTTCTTTGAAATTTTAGCGTAAGGGCGCGGGTATTGCGGCGGCGTGTCGCGGAGCTTGCGGATAATGATGATTTTTCGCTCGCCCGCATTAGGAAGCTCGTAGTCGATCATTGCTTCAAGCTTGCCTCCGAGCGCGGAAAGCGCATTTTTTGCTGAATATAGCTCGTCGTCTGCTCCCGGACCCTTCATTGAGAAAAACAGACCGTCTTTTTTTATAAGCGGCAGGCAAAGCTCAAGCAGAACGTTTAAGCTTGCGACCGCGCGTGCTGTCGCCGCGTCAAAGCTGCCTCTCAGATCGCCGCGCGCCGCTTCTTCGGCTCGTCCCGCGAATGCGTGCATATTGTGTAGGCCCATAAGTGCGGCGACAGAATTTATGTATTCGCATTTTTTCGCAGTCGAGTCGATCGCATTTACCGAAAAATCCGAACCTGCGGCGATAACGAGCGACGGAAAGCCTGCGCCCGCGCCGACGTCTATAACGGACGCCCCGCCTTTGAGGTGATTTTTCATGACCTTCAGGCAGGCGTAGGAATCCGCGATATGCTTTTCCGCGGCTTCTTTCGGCTCCGTGATCGCGGTGAGATTGAATTTTTTGTTGTTTTCGGTCAAAGCGCCGTAAAGCGTGCCCATCCTGCTGTAGAAAATATCGGATTCACCCGGTACAAGGCTTGCTAACGCTTCCGAAAATATTGCTATATCGTTCATCTTATCTGTCCGTTTCCCGTGATGATATATTTATCGCACGTCAGTGCATTAAGTCCCATCGGACCTCTGGCGTGAAGCTTTTGCGTGGATATGCCGATCTCCGCGCCGAAGCCGAATTCGCCGCCGTCTGTGAACCGCGTGGACGCGTTAACGTATACTGCGGCTGAATCGACCGCCTTTGTGAATATATCAGCTGCCGCGAGGCTTTTGGTGATGATTGCGTCACTGTGATGCGTACTGTGTGTGTTTATCTCCGATATCGCTTCATCGAGCGTGTCGACCGTCTTTACGTGTGCGATCAGGTCGTCGTATTCTGTGTCAAAATCCTCCGGTGTGGCGGGAACGAACGAAGGACATATTGCGCATGATCTCGGACAACCGCGAAGCTCTACGTGATATTCGCCGAGAGCTTCCGCGAGCATCGGAAGAAAGCGCTCTGCAATTGCCGTATGCACGATCACGCCTTCTGCGGCGTTACAAACAGAAGGACGTTGAGTTTTGGCGTTAATTATTATTTTTATCGCGCGATTTAGATCTGCGCTTTCGTCAACGTAGATATGACAATTTCCGGCGCCGGTCTCGATGACGGGGACGGTGGCGTTTTCGATGACGGAGCGGATAAGTCCACGTCCTCCGCGCGGGATCAAAAGATCTATGCCGCCGCGCATTTTCATCAGCTCGTTTGCGGCTTCTCTGCCCGTGTCGGAAAGAAGGCTGACCGCATCCTCCGGAAGCCCCACTTCTGCAAGAGCTTCGCGAGCGCACGCGATTATCGCGTTGTTGGATTCAAATGCTTCTCTGCCGCCGCGGAGAACGGCGCAGTTGCCGCTCTTTACGCAAAGCGCGGCAACGTCGGCGGATACGTTCGGGCGCGCCTCGAAGATCACACCTATAACGCCGATCGGCACGCGCACGCGCTTGATCTCAAGTCCGTTCGGACGTGTAAAGACGTCGCCTGTTCCGCAGGGATCGGGCAGACGTATCAGCTCGGAGACGGCGGAAGCGATTGCGGCGATACGTTCTTCAGTCAGCGTCAAGCGGTCGAGCATGGGCGCGGACATTCCGTTTTCGGCAGCGTGCGAGAGGTCGCGCGCATTTGCCGCAAGTATCTTATCTGTATTATTTATAAGCTTTTCGGCAAAAAGTCCGAGAGCTTTGTTTTTTGTATTGCCTTCCACCATGGCGAGAGCGGGAGCGGCTGCCTTTGCCTTGAGGCAAAGCTCGGCAACATATTCGTGGGCTGTCATAATGATCTTCCTCCGATCTGTATTTGTGCGATAG
>CAYXNQ010000001.1:46367-48642 GCA_964466545.1 uncultured Lachnospiraceae bacterium
AAGCGGCGCTGAGTCGTGAGATCAGTGCCGCAATAAACGAAGTTATTTTCTCAGATCGAACAGGCTTGAAAGCTCGGGAGCCTCGGTGATCTTGCCGATACCGCCGACAACGCAGTCAAGCGGCGCCTTGGGTATGTTCACACGGATTCCGGTTGCCGACGAAACGAGCGGACCGATGCCGCGCAAAAGCGCCCCGCCGCCCGTGAGCATGATTCCGCTGTCGTATATATCTGCAGATAGCTCCGGCGGCGTGTTTTCAAGCGTTGTGCGGATCACGTCAACGATCTTCATCGCTTGCTCCGACATTGCTTCGCGTATCTCATGAGATTGTACGGTGATAATAGCGGGCAAGCCGTTGAGAAGATTGCGTCCGCGTATCTCCATAACGCCGGCGTCGGCGGACGGATGAACCGAGCCAATATTCTTCTTTAACAGCTCAGCCGTGCTTTCGCCTATGAGAATATTGTATTTTTTCTTAATATACGCGGAGATAGCTTCGTCAAGCTCGTCTCCCGCAACTCTGATGGAATTGGATATAACGATACCGCCGAGCGACAAAACGGCGACCTCTGTCGTTCCTCCGCCTATGTCGATCACCATGCTTCCGCGGGCGTCATCTACGCGCATGCCGGCTCCAATCGCCGCGGCGATAGGCTCTTCTACCAAGACTACCGACTGTGCGCCGGCTTCAAGAGCGACGTCCTTTACCGCGCGCCGTTCCACTTCGGTCACGCCGTAAGGAATACAAATGATCGCGCGAGGACGCGAGAATATCGTGCTGCCGGATACCTTTGAGAAGAAAGCGCGCAACATATCTGCGGTCATATCGTATTCGGCGATGACTCCGTTTTTTAGCGGTCGCATTGCAATGATAGAACCGGGAGTTTTGCCGAGCATTCTTTTTGCGTCGTTTCCGACGGCAACGACGCGCCTGCCGCGAACGTTGACCGCAACTACGGACGGTTCGCGCAAAACTATACCCTTGCCCTTCAAATATATTAGCGTATTGGCTGTACCGAGGTCAATACCCAAGCTTTTCATCTGATACCAAACTTTCTTTTGCGCCGACGCAAAACTTACGCGAAAGCTTGTATTTGCGGCTTGTACCGCAGCCTTCACGCATATTACGGCTAACTGTAATCATCATTATAGTATATCATATTTTTTATACTAAATCAATACCGAAATCGTCGTGACAGATCTCGCAGAATCGGCACAGCGGAAGCCCGACAACGTTTTGGTAATCGCCGATTATCTCGGAGACGAAGCAGGCGGCGCCGTCCTGTATTCCGTATGAGCCTGCCTTGTCAAGCGGAGCGAAGCGCTCAACGTATGATTTTATCTCACTTTCGCGCAACTGTCGCATTTTCACCGTGGTAGCTACGCAATCGGAGACCGTATTGATTCCGTTTGTGACGGTGATTCCGGTAAATACGCTGTGCGACGTGCCGGAAAGAGCCGACAGAGTTTTTTCGGCTTCGCAGATCGAGGCGGGCTTGCCGAGTATGTGTTTTCCGTCCCACACTACAGTATCGCACGCGAGGAGTATAAAGCTTCCGTTGGGTCTATGCTGCGAAAGCGCGGCGTCGGCTTTTCTTTTCGACAGCAATATAACCGCGTCCTGCGGCGATATTCCTTCCGGTAACGCTTCGTCCGCATCGGTCTTGATTACAGTATGCGCGATTTTGGCATTTTCGAGTATTTCGTGTCTGCGCGGCGACGCAGAGGCGAGAATAATTTTACAGTCTGTCATGAGTCTTTTGTTACATCCTTGTGTTTTTTAAGAAGTTCGCACGCGCGGGTAACGTCATCTTCCGCAAGCTGCGCCATGGCGCGAGTGCGTTCGCCGAGCCTGAGTCGCAATTCGTTTTCATTTGCAATAAGCTTTTCCGCCTCGCAAATGATGTCGTTTGATCTCAGCGATGCGATCTGCAAAACGGTTGCTTGATCGAGCGAATGCATGAACGAGTCTATCTTTATATCATACGAAAGAGCGATTGACGGCAGTGCTGCTCTTGCCGAGAATATCAGCATATGCAGACGCATACCTATCGCAAGTCGAACCTTCGGCGAAGTGAGAAGCGCGTCGAGCGCGGCAGGGTCGCCGCCAAGCTCAAAGATATAGGCTTCTTTAATCTTCGCCAGCGCCATAACGCGTCGGCATATTTCGTCGTCCTTCGTTTTTTGCATCGGAACGAATATGGGAATAAATCCGTGCCTTTTGTAAAGCTCGGACAGCGCGGCGGCAAGCTCCGCTTCGAGCGCGGCGGAATCA
>CAYXNQ010000002.1:0-39534 GCA_964466545.1 uncultured Lachnospiraceae bacterium
ATAGCAGAGATATGGCGTTTGCCGCGCCGCGTTACACCGAGGTAAAGCTTGATCCTTTCTGCGCCGAGCTGTTTAACGGTATTGATAAAAACGCCGTTGATATGATTCCCAATTACGATAATACGATGACCGAGCCGACGCTTTTGCCTACAACGTTCCCGAACGTGCTTGTGTCACCGAATATGGGAATTGCCGTAGGCATGGCGTCTACGATCTGCTCGTTTAATCTCGGCGAAATATGTGACGGCACCATAGCGTTGCTCAAGAATCCGAAGATCACGACGGACAAGCTAATGGATATAATAAAAGCGCCGGATTTTTCCGGCGGCGGTATCCTTATATACGATCGCGAGCAGATGAAACGGATATACGAAACAGGTCGTGGCAGCTTTAAGTTGCGCGCACGGTATTCTTATGATGCGGCGAACTCCTGCATAGATATTTTACAAATACCGTATTCAACTTCTATTGAAGTAATAATGAAGCGTATATCCGATCTTCTTAAGGAAGGAAAACTGAAAGAGGTCACGGATTTCCGCGATGAAATCGACCTTAACGGCTTCAAACTGACAATAGACTTAAAACGCGGAAGCGATCCTGAAGCTGTCATGGCTCGCCTGTTTAAGCAAACTACTCTGGAGGACGAGTTTTCAGCGAACTTCAATGTTTTAATCGACGGTTCACCGAAACAGCTCGGTGTTGCGGAGCTGCTTGCCGAATGGATAAAATTCAGAGTGAACTGCCTGAGGCGCGAACTTACTTTCGATCTCGAACGTAAAAAAGAAAAGCTTCACTTGCTTCTCGGCCTCGGAAAAATTTTACTCGATATAGATAAAGCGATAGCTATAATACGCGAAACCCAGAAGGAATCGGATGTTGTTCCTCGCCTTATGACAGGCTTCGCGATCGATAAGATTCAAGCCGAGTACATTGCCGAGATCAAGCTTCGTCATCTCAACCGTGAATATATCGTAGAGAGGATAAAAGAGATCGAAGCTTTGCAGAATGAGATCAAAGAGCTTGAAGAACTGATCGGCGACGATCTGAAGCTGAAATCGAAAATTGCAACTCAGCTTTCCGAAATCAAGAAAAAATACGGCAAGCCGCGCAAAACGCAGATCATGGATTCCGCAGACGTTGTTCAAGTGCAGATAGACGACGTCCCGGAAAACTATAATGTTAAGGCTGTGCTTACGCGAGAGGGATATTTCAAGAAAGTCACTCTTGTTTCTCTCCGCGGTAACGATGAGCACAAGCTAAAGGACGGAGACGAGATCATCAGCTGCGAGGAGAGCGATAATCTTTCGCAGATCATGTTCTTTACCGATAAAGCTCAGGTCTATCGCGCAAGAATGGCAGATTTCGCTCCGGTAAAAGCATCAGCTCTCGGCGATTTCGTTGCGGCAAAACTCGGTATGGATGAGGATGAGCGTCCCATCATGATGAAAGTTATCTCCGGAGAGAAGCTTTCCGGAAATATGATATTCATTTTCGAAAACGGAAAGGGCGTTCGCGTTCCGCTTTCGGCATACGAAACAAAAACATTCCGCAAACGCATGACGGCGGCGTATTCGTCTGCCTCTCCGATAGTTGCGGCAATTTGGGAAGATCAGCCGGTTAATTTATTTATCGAAAATTCACTGTCCAAAGCAATACTTATAAAATCATCGCTTATCCCGATAAAGACTACGAGAACGTCAAACGGAGTCCAGCTTGTCAATATAAAAGCCGGTGCTGTGCTGACTTCGGTGACGGTCGGTGACAAGATCGGCGAAATACGCGGCGCCGCAAAATGCAAGAAAAATAAAATTCCCGCTACTCCCGTAACTCCGATGGAAGACAGCGTGCAATTGCGCCTCGATTAAATGAAAAATTTGCCAATTGTTAATATTTAGCGTTTTGCTTGCAATTTGTCGATAAATAATATATAATGTGTTTACGAATCTACCTTCTATCGCAATAGGTAAAGTATGTTGGTTTACTTATTGCTTTCACCCAAACGAAAGGCAGGTATAATACGATACATGAAAAAGAAGAATAAGATCATAATTGCTTTAATCGCGGTTTTTGTTGCGATCTCCGCCGCCGTTACCGTTTACGCAGTCGGATATGACAGCGAAAGTGATCCGATAGTTGCGCTCAGCTATATCACCGACGTATTCAAGCCTCAGCTCGAATCCATGATTCAAGGTGTAAAGACCGAATTATCCGAGTTGATTTCCGGACTTCAGGCGTCGGTCTCCAAGCTCGATGCATCCGCAGATAAGGCCGAAACCGAAATCAAGGCCCTCGAATCGACTGTTGCCGAGCTTGAAAGCGGAAATGCATCGTTGAAAGACTCCCTTGAAAGTTCAAGCGCGGCGGACGAGCAGCTAAAGGATAAGCTCAACGCGCTTGAATCCGCATTAAACGAAATTGAATCTAAGGTCGATAATGATGATCACGATGAAACTCCGATATATAATTTTGAAGTCGTATATCTGACAAAAGGTCAATCTTTAATGGCGACCAACGCGTGCGAGGTGATTCTTCGTTCCGGAGCTGCCGATGCTATCTCTCCCTTTGATGAGCAGGGATTGGCCGACTACACATCCGGAGCTGAGCTTCTGAACGGTGCTATGCTTACCGTAAATCATTTGAATTTGATATCTCGCGGTAACGACGGCAGAGGTTTGATCGTTACTTCCGATGATGCATATTTTATGGTGAGAGGAGGCTACACAATTGTCGAGCCGCAACAGTAATAATAAAGCGCGTCGTGTAGATCGGCGAACTACGCTGAAACGTGCGTTTTGCCTATTTCTCGCGCTGTTGATGGTCGGCAGTGTAGCGTATACATTAATTATCCTTTTGTCTCAAGGTGTACTCGGCATTGAACGCGGGCGACCGCAGTCTACCACCGGTACAACCACTACGTCGGAGCCTTTAGATGTGACTGATTCAACGGGCGAATCTGAAGCCTCAAGCGAAAGCGATACACAAAGCGAATCGTTGAGTGAACCGGAAACAGAGCTTGAGACTGAAACTGAGACTGAAACTGAGACTGAAACTGAGACTGAAACTGAGACTGAAACTGAGACTGAAACTGAGAGCGAACCCGAATCGACGGAAGTAATTCCGCCGGATGAGCCGATCATACCTGAATATGAAGATATAAAGCTCCGTATTGGTCTTGTATATGGCTCCGGGGTACAGGTGTCATACAAAACTACAACGGTAAACGGCTATACCATCGGTGCGCAGTCGCTTTCCGACGATAAAAAAAGCTTTACTGAGCTTTGGAATATCACCAATAATGACGTTCTCGTTATGCTTGACGCAAACATTTGGAAATACAATGGCGAATACTTGCTTACAAACGGTGAATGGGGGCAGATCGGTTCGCATCACGTTCAGCTTGCGCAAGAATTTTCAAGTCTCGAAGAAGCTCAACTGTTTATTATCAAAAAATCGACGGAGCTTTCGTGGTACGCTCTTTCCGGATTTCCGGCATATGATAACGGTCGCTTCTTTGTTCGCATCGGAAATTTTGTAAATGCGTCTGCTGCCGCCGGATATATCGATAAAATAGCTAATGCTTTGTCTTTAACCACTGATCAGATGTATGTTGTGGGACCGTCCGATACTTCGGTTACACTTGTCAACCCGTATAATGATACGATCATTTTGGAGTTTGACGGCGGTGCTGATACGGTTCTTGGACTTGCCGCACGACCGAAGGATAATGAAAAGGCATATATAAAAACCCCCGCCGGTGAGCTTCATGACGGAGTTTTCGCGTTCAAGCATTATAACGTCTCGTCGTATAACGGCATTTCCGTTATTTCCGTAATCAATCTCGAAGATTATGTTGCCGGAGTTTTGCCTTACGAAATCAGCAATACCTGGCCGCTTGAAACGCAGAAGGCTTTTGCTATTGCCGTTCGGTCATTCGCTGTTTCTAAGATAAATCTCCATTATTACAGCTATTCGTTCGATCTTTGCAATACGGCACATTGTCAAGTTTATCGTGGGATCGCTCAAATTAACGATACTGTCCTCCAAGCCGTCGAGGAGACCAAAGGTCAGATACTTACCTACGGCAATATCATCTGTTCTACTTGCTATTCTTCAAGCGTAGGCGGGATTACAGTCAATTCGCTCGATTGCTGGGGAAGCGTTTCACTGCCTTATCTTATAGCGAAAAGAACAGCGTGGGAGGATTACTACAATTACAACCACGGCTTCTGGATTGAGGAAGTTTCCGGCGCCGAGCTTCTGACATATCTTCGCGATACGCGTGGATACACAACTCTCGCCGGCTCATATATCGCCGACATTTCCGTAGATCAGTTTGCCACCGATTCAACATATGTAAAGACCTTAACCTTTACCGATAACCTCGGTTGCTCGGTGACACTGACGAACACAGATAAGATACGCGTTACGATGAGCGGATATCTTTACAGCTCTAATTTCGTTGTCGGCAAGGGAAGCGTTGCGTATACTTATGATGTCGTAAAAACGCGTAAAGAATACGAAGAATCACTAAAACAGCAAGAAAGCGGCGGCGCAGTATCATTCAAGTTGGCCGATTTTTCGATTATCACTGCTTTAGACCGATTCGTCACTTCGATCAACGGATACATAAACGTTATTACGGGAAGCGGTAACCAAAAGCTTGATCAGTCGAGCGCATATGTTATAACCAAGAATAACGCCGGACTTTATGTCGATGTATCCGGAGATATACAAAACGAGACAGAGACTCTGTATTCGTATGTGCGGCATAATACGGCTAATGCTTCGTCGCCCGATAATTTTATATTTGTCGGCAAGGGGTGGGGGCACGGCGTCGGTATGAGTCAATACGGCGCAAAGGATCTTGCAGATCTCGGCTTCACATATGATAGTATACTGTATTCGTATTTTGGCGACACAACAATAGTTGATTTCAGAACGATAATCGGCGATTGATACTTTCAAAAAGCGAGAGATTTTTCATCTCTCGCTTTTTAGTTAGTTGCACAATTTTTTATTCAACTGCAGCGAATTTTTTTGCAAAAATCTTTCTGCGTTTTCGGCAAAATCTCGTTAAAAAACTTGACAAGTCATACATTTTCTGATATACTTATCAAGTAATCTTTAAGCGGTACCGTGATGCCATCAAGATTCGTTTACAATATTATTGCGCCCAGTAGCAGTATGTTGCGGTGCTATGTTTGCTTCGGAATCTTGATATATCGAGATTCCGTTTTTGCTTTTAGTCTTGCATGCGAGGAGGAAGATCATATGAGTTCCGTTTCAAAATTGACGGTTAACGGCTATCAATTTGATCAAAGTAAACTTGACGCTCAAAGTGCCTCTATTTGCGATCAACTTTTGAAAAAATATAAGAATTGTACTGTTTTACCCGGCTTTGTTGACGTGCATGTGCATTTCAGACAGCCGGGTTATTTGTATAAGGAAACAATACTTACGGGCACGAAAGCGGCGGCGGCCGGCGGATATACGGCGGTTTGTACAATGCCGAATCTGCTTCCGCCCCCCGATTCGCCGAAAAATTTGCGGCTTCAGCTCGACGCTATCCAAAGCGACGCCGTTGTAAATGTATATCCATACGGCACGATCACGCGCAATAGGGAAGGCAAGAAGTTGTCGGATTTCGCCGCTATTGCCGATAACGTTATTGCATACAGCGATGACGGCTCTGGAATTGCCGATGCCGCCCTTATGCGCGAAGCAATGACAGAGGCAAAAAAACTCGGGAAAATTATCGCTGCGCACTGTGAAGATCTCACTTTGCTCGGCGGCACACACGTTAACTCAGGTCCGCTTTCCGAACGCCTCGGTATCAACGGGATTTCGAGAGAATCTGAATGGCGGCAGATCGAACGCGATTTGAAGCTTGCGGATGAGACGGGCGTAAAATACCACGTGTGTCACATCTCATGTCGCGAAAGTGTGCAATTGATTCGAGACGCTAAGAAAAGCGGCGTCGATGTGACGTGCGAAACCGCGCCGCATTATCTATTGCTTGATGAAAGCATGGCTGAAGATAGCGGAGCATTTAAGATGAATCCGCCGCTACGCTCGATTGAAGACAGACTTGCTTTGCTAGAAGGAATTGCCGACGGTACTGTGGATATGATAGCCACAGATCACGCGCCACATTCGGAAAAAGAAAAAACCGGCGGTCTGCTTGGATCGCTCATGGGAGTTGTCGGCCTTGAAACCGCGTTTCCAGTGTGCTTCACCAGATTGGTAAAAAGCGGGATAATACCGTTTTCGCGTTTGATAGAGCTGATGAGCATATCACCGGCAAAACGCTTTGAGATACCTGATAAAAATTCATTTACGATATTCGATCTTGAATCCGAATACATTATAGATTCAAATAAATTTGCGAGCATGGGACGCTCCACGCCATTTAACAACTGGAGAGTCAACGGAAAATGTGTAGCTACAGTAACGGAGGGAAATATAGTATATGAGCAGGAATAACTTTATAACAGATCATAACAGAAAGATCGTCCTGGAGGATGGAAGTGAATTTTACGGCTACGGATTCGGCGCAAACGTGGATCGCGTATGCGAATTGGTTTTTAACACCTCGATGGTGGGATATCAAGAAATAATATCCGATCCCGCAAATTACTGCCAAGCTGTCGTGATGACGTATCCTCTTATAGGCAATTACGGCATCTCCGATGATGATTTTGAGCGATGTGTTCCCGTCGTCGGCGGTCTGATAGTACGGGATTACAATGATCATCCGAGCAATTTCAGTTACACGCGAACTCTTTCGGAAGTCATGGAAGATAACGGAGTGCCCGGCATCTACGGCTTTGACACACGCGCGCTTACGCGAAAAATTCGCGATAACGGAAGTTGCAAGGTCTTGTTCACAAATGCAGATACGCCGCTTGATGTTGCGAAAGATATTATCAATAATGCGGAAATTCCGCACGATTCGGTTTCTAAAGTTAGCACTCGCAAGCGCTGGTATTCGCGAACGCACAATCCGCAGTTCAATATTATCGCGATTGATTGCGGAATCAACCATAATGCAATTAAAAGCATGAAGGATTGCGGTTGCAATGTAACGGTCGTTCCGTGGAACACTACTTCGGATGTCATCGAAGCAATGCATCCGGATGCTATATATGTTTCGGGCGGCCCCGGAAATCCGGCAGATATACCCGAAACGGTCGAAACTGTACAGCAGTTGATCGGAAAGTATCCTATGTGCGGTATTTCACTCGGACATCAACTGATATGTCTTGCGCTCGGAGCTACCACTTATAAAATGAACCTCGGACACAGAGGCTCCAACCATCCCATCAGATGTACTTTGGATAGCAGCCTGATTTTCGCATCTCAAAATCACGGATACGCCGTCGATGCAGACAGCATTGGTAACACCGCTTTGCAAATTACTCACATCGATGCACTTGATAATACGCTGGAAGGCGTTCAGTGCGAGGAAAAGCGTGTATTCAGCGTTCAGTTCCAGCCTGATTATTCAGAGTTTTTCCGCAAGCTTGTTAATTTGATAAATGAAAGCAGGTAATTAAAATGCCGAAAAGAACAGATATTAAAAAGGTATTGGTTATTGGCTCGGGTCCGATCGTTATCGGTCAGGCGGCTGAATTTGATTATGCCGACACGCAGGCATGTCTCGCGCTAAAAGAAGAAGGGTACGAAGTTGTACTTGTAAACTCCAATCCGGCAACTATCATGACGGATACCACAATTGCCGATAAAGTATATATGGAGCCGCTCACGCTGGAATATGTGGCTAAAATAATCAGATTTGAACGTCCGGACGCTGTAATCCCGAATTTAGGCGGACAGACGGGTCTGAATCTTGCAATGCAGCTTTCCAAAAAAGGTATTCTTGACGAGTGTCAAGTGGAGCTTCTCGGTACATCGTGCGAGAGTATTGAGCTTGCGGAGGACAGAGAAAAATTCAAAGAGCTTTGCGAAAGCATCGGCGAGCCTGTTCTCCCTTCCGTTATTACATATTCAGTTGAAGAAGCGATAGAAGCGGCAAAAGCTATTACATATCCTGTTGTTTTGAGGCCCGCCTTTACGCTCGGCGGTACAGGCGGTGGATTCGCGGATAACGAGGAAGAGCTTGTTGAACTTATGAAAAACGGACTTGCTCTTTCGCCCGTTCATCAGGTGCTTGTGGAAAAAAGTATACGCGGCTATAAAGAGATCGAATACGAGGTCATGAGAGACGCCAACGACACTGCAATTGCCGTCTGCAATATGGAAAACATCGACCCAGTCGGCATACATACCGGAGACTCGATCGTTGTAGCACCTACGCAAACGCTTACCAGCAAAGAATGCAGTATGCTTCGCGAGAGCGCCATCAAGGTTATTCGCGCACTGAAGGTCGAAGGCGGATGCAATGTTCAGTTTGCTCTCGATCCTCATTCGCTTAAATATTATCTGATCGAAGTAAATCCCAGAGTTTCCCGTTCGTCTGCGCTTGCTTCAAAAGCGAGCGGATATCCGATAGCGCGCGTAACGGCGAAGGTATCCGTTGGTATGCACTTGGACGAGATAAAGCTTGCCAATACTCCGGCAAGCTTTGAGCCGGCGCTTGATTACATCGTCACAAAAATGGCGCGATTCCCGTTTGATAAATTCAGATCAGCTTCAAACACACTCAGTACGCAGATGAAGGCGACCGGCGAGGTAATGAGCATCGGAAGAACGCTCGAAGAAAGCTTCCTCAAAGCCGTAAGATCTCTCGAAATCGGTGTATCTCATATATACATGAAAAAATTCGACAATTATGAGACCGATCAGCTTTTGAAATACATTGTCGATGGTAGAGACGACCGTTTGTATGCGCTTGCCGAGCTTATAAGACGAAATGTTGAACTCGATATTCTTTGCAACATCACAAAGATAGATCAGCTCTTCCTGCAAAAGATTAAGAATATCGTTGACTTTGAAACAACGCTAAAAGATAATATCGGAAATGTCGAATATCTTTACAGAGCAAAGGTTATAGGATTTTCCGATAAATACATCGCAAAGCTCTGGAATATGACAGATGCCGATGTATTCTATATGCGAAAGAATAATTCGATATTCCCGTCGTATAAAATGATCGATACTTGCGCTGCCGAATTTGCAAGCTATGTTCCGTATCTTTACTCAACTTATGAGGACGAAAATGAATCGGTTGTCAGTGATAAGAAAAAGATACTTGTGCTCGGTTCCGGTCCGATCAGAATAGGTCAGGGAGTTGAGTTTGATTATTCGACTGTACATGCCGTAAAAACTATCAAAGAAAGCGGATATGAAGCTATCATCATAAATAACAATCCGGAGACTGTGTCTACAGATTATACCGTAAGCGATAAGCTTTACTTTGAGCCGCTCACCGTTGAAGATGTAATGAATGTCGTTGAGCTTGAAAAGCCATACGGTGTTATTGCATCACTCGGCGGTCAGACAGCTATAAATCTTGCCGAGCCTCTCGGTAAGCTCGGCGTTAATATAATCGGCGCCGACGCCGAAGCGATCGAACGTGCGGAAAATCGTGACGCGTTTGAGAAGTTGCTTGTCCAGCTTGATATTCCTCAACCTAAGGGCCATGCGGTCACTAATATTGAAGATGGTGTAAAAGCGGCGGAGGAGATCGGATATCCTGTACTTGTTCGTCCCAGCTATGTACTTGGCGGACGCGCTATGCAGATCGTAACAAACGAGAGCCAGCTTCGTCAGTATCTCCGTAGCGCCGTTGAAGTAAACGAAGATCAGCCGGTTCTTGTCGATAAGTATATTTTCGGTAAAGAGCTTGAAGTCGACGCAGTCTGCGACGGAACGGATGTATTTGTTCCCGGAATAATGGAGCATGTCGAAAGAACCGGTATCCATTCGGGTGACAGTATTAGCGTATATCCCACATTCAGCGTATCTAATAAAGCTAAGCAAACGATACTTGATTATACAAAACGTCTCGGTCTCGGCATTAATATAGTCGGTCTCTATAATATCCAGTTTATAGTTGACAAAAACGAAAACGTGTATATAATCGAAGTAAATCCGCGTTCATCGCGTACCGTGCCGTTTTTGTCGAAGGCTACGGGATATCCGATTGCCGATATTGCTACGCTCGCAATTCTCGGTAAATCTCTGAAAGAGCAGGGCTATACCAGCATTTACCCACCGGAAAGACAGCGTTGGTATGTAAAAGCACCCGCGTTCTCGTTCTCTAAACTTAGGGGATTGGACGCATATCTCTCGCCTGAAATGAAATCAACCGGCGAGGCTATTGGCTACGACAATACTTTGACTCGCGCTTTATATAAGGCTCTGCGTTCTTCCGGAATGAACGTAATGAATTACGGAACGTTACTTGTTACTATAGCAGACTGTGATAAAGAGGAAGCGCTTCCGCTGATACGCAGATTTTACCGTCTCGGATTTAACATTGAGGCAACCTCCGGCACAGCAAAGTATCTAAAGGAACATGGAATCAGAACGCGAGTACGCGCTAAGATAAGCGAGGGCAGTGATGAGATCCTCAGCTCGATACGTCAGGGACACGTCACCTATGTCATAAATACGCGCGATATCGGTTCATCCGATCAGATAAGCGACGGGTTCGAAATAAGACAGTGCGCGGTCGAGAATAATGTTACCATGTTCACCGCTCTTGATACAGTTAGAGTTTTACTCGATGTTCTTGAGGAAACAACGCTCTGTATATCGACGATCGATTCATGACTATGGCAAAGAATGTAATACTTACCTTGATTGAAAATTACGAGATCGCAAGCAATGTGTATAAAATGAAGCTTACGGGCGATGTATCTGCAATAGCTGCTCCTGGGCAATTTGTTAATATTAAGCTCAGCGGGCTATATCTCAGAAGACCGATCTCGGTGTGTGATCTAAACGGCGATGTTTTGACGCTTATCTATAAAGTCGTCGGAAAGGGAACTCGCGCAATGGCGACGCTTTCCGACAGTGAAAACCTTGACGTGCTTGTCGGGCTTGGCAACGGATATGATATTTCGAAATCCGGTCCTACGCCGCTGCTTATCGGCGGCGGTGTAGGCGTGCCACCTCTTTATTATCTCGCCCGAACGCTTATGGAAAACGGAAGGACTCCAAGCGTCGTTCTCGGATTTAACTCAATAAACGATGTAATTTTATATGAAGAATTCAAAGCATTAGGACTTGATACTGCAGTAGCGACGGCTGACGGTACTTTCGGTCAGCGCGGATTTGTGACCGATGTCTTGCCCAATTCCGATTATTCTTACGTATTTACCTGCGGTCCTGAGCCTATGCTTAAAGCCGTATATAATAAAACAACCGTTGGCGGACAGTACAGCTTTGAAGAACGAATGGGGTGCGGATTCGGTGCTTGCATGGGTTGCACCTGCGAAACAAAATACGGTTCTAAACGCATATGTAAAGACGGCCCTGTGCTTGAAAAAGAGGAGATCATATGGTAAATACTGCTGTTGAGCTTTCCGGAATCAAGCTTGAAAATCCTATAATTCCCGCAAGCGGTACATTCGGATACGGCGAAGAATTTGCCGAATTTTACGATCTGAATATTCTCGGCTCGATATCGATCAAAGGTACGACGGTCAATCCAAGATTTGGAAATCCGACGCCGCGTATAGCGGAATGTACCGAAGGAATGATAAATTCCGTCGGCTTGCAAAATCCCGGCGTCGATCACGTGTTGAAAGAAGAACTTCCGCGTCTTGCCAAGCTTTTTCATAAGCCGGTAGTTGCCAATGTTAGCGGATTTTCGATCGACGAATATATAACTATGTCCGAAAAAATTTCAGATGCCGATAACGTCGGAATAATTGAAGTCAATATCAGTTGCCCCAACGTTCACAGCGGCGGTATGAGCTTTGGTGTTTCGCCTGAATCGGCGGCTGAAGTGACAAAAGCTGTGAAAGCTCATACCAAGAAGCCTGTATATATGAAGCTTTCGCCGAATGTTACCGATATTGCTACTATAGCGCGCGCGTGCGAAAAGGCCGGAGCAGACGGCATAAGCTTAATTAATACACTCCTCGGTATGCGAATAGATCTGAAAAAACGCAAGCCGATAATCGCGAATAAAGTCGGAGGTTTTTCCGGACGTGCAATTTTACCGGTAGCGCTCGGAATGGTTTATCGAGTTTATGATGCTGTCGACATACCTATTATCGGAGGCGGCGGAGTCTCAAGCGCCGAAGACGCCATTGAAATGATGCTGGCAGGAGCTTCAGCTGTTGAGGTCGGCGCCGAAAATCTTATAAATCCTTTTGCTTGCCGCGATATTATCGCAAGTTTGCCCGAAAAAATGGCGGAGCTTTCTATAACAGACCTATCGTCTATTGTCGGTGCCGCGCACTGACAGAACAATATTAATGTGAAAGGCGGAAAATTTATGGATCGCGATGTTGTGATTGCATGTGATTTCCCTACAAAAAACGAATTATTTGAATTCCTGTCAAAGCTGGGCAATGAGAAGCCGTATTTGAAGATCGGTATGGAAATGTACTATGCCGAAGGCGCCCAGATCATTTATAAGCTCAAAAGCTTGGGCTTTAAGATATTTCTTGATCTTAAGCTTCATGACATTCCGAATACGGTAAAAAGCGCGATGAAAGTTTTAGCATCTCTTGATATTGATATGTGCAATGTCCATGCGGCTGGCGGAATTAAAATGATGAGCGCTGCGGCAGAAGGCTTGACAAAACCGGACGGTTCTCGCGCTAAGTTGATCGCGGTCACGCAGTTGACTTCAACATCACAGGAAATGCTGAGCGATGAGCTTATGATAAATATGCCCGTCCTTGATTGCGTATTGAAGTATGCCGAAAATGTGAAGAATGCCGGACTTGACGGAGTTGTTTGTTCTCCGCTCGAAGCGGGAAGTGTAAAAGAACGTTGCGGAAGTGATTTTATTGCGCTTACGCCTGGCATAAGATTTGCCGGTGGAGATAACGACGATCAGTCAAGAGTAACTACGCCCGCAAAGGCTAAAGAGCTTGGCTCCGACTATATCGTTGTCGGCAGACCTATCACCAGAGCGGCAGATCCGCTTGGGGCATACTTAAAATGTGTTAAAGATTTCATATAACGGAGGTCATATCAGATGATAAAACATGAAGTAGCAAAGCATTTGCTTTCGATCGGTGCCGTTTTCTTGCGCCCCGATGAACCTTTCACTTGGGCAAGCGGCATAAAGAGTCCTATTTATTGCGACAACAGATTGATACTCACAGCTCCCGAAGCTCGTACAACGGTTGAAGCTGCAATTGCGGATACTGTAAAACGGGAATATCCGGAATGTGAGAAGCTTATGGGAACAAGCACCGCCGGTATAGCTCACGCGGCTATTGCGGCGCATATGCTCGGCCTGCCTATGGGATATGTACGCGGTAGCGCGAAGGATCATGGAAGACAGAATAGAGTTGAGGGAAAGCTAAACGCAGGCGATAAGGTTGTTGTTATCGAAGATTTGATCTCGACCGGCGGAAGCGTTATAGACGTTGTCGAAGCACTGCGCGAAGCCGGTGCGGAAGTTCTTGGCATTGTAAGTATATTTACATACGGTATGCAGCGCGGTCTCGATAGATTGTCTGCAGCAAATGTCAAAAACGTGAGCGTGACAGATTTTGATACTGTTATCGAAGTTGCAATTGAAAATGGGTATATTTCGCCGGCTGATAAAGAACGCTTAATCAGCTTCAGAAATAATCCGTCCGACGAAAGCTGGATCAACAAATAATCGGTGATGTAATGAGACATTTAATAGATATAATGGATCTCACAACAGATGAGATCGACGGCTTGATCACGACTGCCTTTGATATCATTAATTCGCCCGAAAAATATCGCGACATATGCAAATACAAAAAATTGGCTACGCTATTTTTTGAACCTTCAACTCGAACCCGCCTCAGCTTTGAAGCCGCTATGCTGGAGCTTGGCGGCAGTGTTATCGGATTTTCCGAAGCATCAAGCAGCTCGGCTTCAAAAGGAGAGACGGTGACCGACACTGTTAGAGTAGTGGGAAATTATGTCGATATCATAGCAATGAGGCATCCTAAGGAAGGCGCACCGTTTGCCGCGTCTATGAAATCACCCGTTCCGATAATTAACGCGGGCGACGGCGGTCATAATCATCCTACTCAAACTCTTGCGGATCTGCTGACGATCAAAGCTGAAAAGGGAAGATTACACGACCTCACCATTGGACTTTGCGGTGATCTGAAATTCGGACGTACAGTCCATTCGCTGATATCCGCTATGTCGCGTTACAGTGGAATCAAGTTTATTCTAATTTCACCGGATGAACTGAAGGTGCCGGATTACGTAATCGAAAAGCTCAAGGCCGCAAATATTCAATATGTGGAAACGCGCGATCTTCTCGAATATATGCCTGAGCTTGATGTTTTGTATATGACGCGGGTGCAGCAAGAACGTTTTTTCAACGAAGCAGACTATATACGGCTTAAAGACAGCTACGTTTTGACCGAAGAAAAACTGCATACAGCCAAAGCGTCGCTTTCGATACTTCATCCGTTGCCGCGCGTTAACGAGATATCTGTTGAGATCGACGATGATCCTCGCGCTTGTTATTTTAAGCAAACACGTTACGGAAAATATATCCGCGAAGCACTTATTCTTAAGCTTCTCGGCATACAGGAGTAATCGGTATGAATATTGATTCAATAAAAAACGGTATTGTCATTGATCACATAAAATCCGGTGGCGCGATGCAAATATACAAGCTCCTCAATTTTGAGGCACTTGACTGCCAGATTGCGATTATAAAAAATGCTAACAGTCGTAAGATGGGCAAAAAAGATATAATTAAAATCGACGCGAAAATTGATATTGATTTTATGACTCTCGGATATCTTGATCCCAATATTACCGTAAATACGATTGTAGACGGCAAGATTGTTGAAAAATGCCACCCGAATCTTCCTGCACGAATGGTAAACGTTATCACCTGCAAAAATCCGCGTTGTATCACGTCAGTTGAGACGCAACTCGATCAGATTTTTGAACTTGCGGACCGTGAGAAGCGCATTTACAGATGCATTTACTGCGAAACAAAAGCAAATCATAATTTATAATTTTTGTTGAGGTATATTATGGAAATCAAAGAAATGATCTATGAAGGCAAAGCAAAGCGCGTTTATAAGACTGACGATGACAACTATTTCGTTGTGTCCTATAAGGATGACGCTACCGCATTCAACGGACTTAAAAAAGGCACTATAATGGGAAAAGGCGCTATCAACAATCGCGTTACAAATTATCTGATGCAGATGCTTGAAAAGAATGGTGTGCCCACTCACTTTGTTAAAGAACTTAACGACCGTGAGACTGTCGTTCGCCACGTAAAGATCGTTCCTCTCGAAGTTATCGTGCGTAATATAGCCGCCGGTTCTCTCGCAAAACGTCTCGGCGTTGAAGAGGGAACGCCCATGAAGAGTACGGTTATCGAATATTGCTATAAGGATGACGCTCTCGGCGACCCTATGGTAAATGAGTATCACATTAATGCAATGGGCTGGGCTACAAAAGAAGAGGTTGCCCTGATTGCCGAATATTCATTGAAGATCAACAAAATACTTTCTGAATATCTCGATGAATGTAATATTCAATTGATCGATTTTAAGCTTGAGTTCGGAAGAACCCCGGACGGTAAGATTATTCTTGCCGATGAGATATCTCCGGATACTTGCAGATTCTGGGACAAAACCACCCACGAAAAGCTTGACAAGGACCGCTTCAGACGTGATCTCGGAGGCGTCGAAGACGCATATAACGAGATACTCAAAAGACTTCTCGGTGAATAACTGCACAGCAGCGCCCGATATTGCAAAGAATATCGGGCGCTGTTCCGTTATAGCAAAATGCAGATCAATCCACTGCTACCGTCATTGATGATTTTTCCGAGCGTTTCGGAAATTTTCTGTCGTGCATCATAGGGCATATGCTCCAGCTTTGCGTGCAACCCTTCATTGATCAGCTCATAAAGCGATTTTCCAAATAGATTTGATTCCCAAAGCTTTGAAGGGTCATCGCTGAAGTCTGCAAGAAGTGATTTGATGAGTTCTTCGGATTGAGCCTCGCTTCCAACGATCGGATTTATTTCAGTGTTGATCGAGGCGCGGATCAAGTGGATCGATGGAGCTGTTGCGCGTAGCTTTACGCCGTAACCGCCGCTTCCTTTTATGATCTCCGGTTCGTCAAGCGCAAGATCGTGAATTCCCGGCATAACGATGCCGTATCCGTGTTCATTAAGCTCGTTAAGAGCGTCGGAATATTTTTCCCACTCGCGTTTGATCTCCGTAAGCTCTCGGAGAATTGAAATTAGTTCTTTTTCGCCTGTTATATTGATACCTGTAAACTCACCGATTATTGTGTAATACAAAGACGCGGGAAATTCGAGCCGGACAATACATTTTCCGCTGCCCATATCGACATTTACTTTGCTTGTTACACTTTTGCTCACACCAACATTTTTACCGATCACCGCTCCAAAGCTTTCCGCGAACAAAGCGTGTGTCTCGCCGATCTTATGGCACTTTTCGGCGCAATCGATCGCCGCTTGCGTAATTGCCTTTTTCAGCCAATGATCGCCGTCCAGCGCTGCACACCATTCCGGCAACTCTATCCTTAATTCGCGAATCGGAAATTCATCGAGGATCATTTTCATAATATGATTTATGTCCGTAAGATCAAGCTCTGTGCAATTCACGAGAGCGACAGGAGCGCGGTATTTTTCTTCTAATTCTAACGCTAACCGTTCCGATCTTTCGTTTTCCGGATCGGCTGAATTTAAAATTACGGCAAACGGCTTTCCGATCATGTGTAATTCATCAGCGATTCGTGCTTCGGCATCTGCAAAATTCTCTCTGGGAATATCACCGTAACTGCCGTCTGACGTAACGAGCATACCGATCGTTGAATGTTCAGTTATTACGCGCTTTGTTCCAATTTCCGCGGCCGCTTCAAAGGCAATAGGTTCCTCGGACCATGGAGTGTTTACCATTCTTACCGCGCCGTTTTCAGTGTTTCCGAGAGCGTCCGGCACAAGATATCCAACACAGTCGATCATCCTTACCTTTGCTTCGATTCCGTCATCTGTCTTTATGGTGACCGCTTCATCGGGGATGAATTTCGGCTCTGTCGTCATGACGGTTTTACCGCCGGCACTTTGCGGCAATTCATCTCGTGCGCGCATTTTATCGTTTTCATCTGATATATTGGGAATGACAGCGCTTTCCATAAATCGCTTGATAAATGTGGATTTTCCGGTCCTGACCGGTCCGACAACCCCTATGTAGATATCGCCGCCAGTTCGAGTTGCAATGTCATTGTAAATTTGAGCTTTGTCCATATAAATACCAGCCTTTCGGTTTAATTTTAACGCTTGACTGATATATTATATTTGGAATGTCAATTTATATGACAGTTATTAAACATCTCGGCGTAGATAATACTAAAAACCGGTAACACGATGTGCTACCGGCTTGTTTAGTAAGGCGATTAAATTATTTAATTTTGATAACGCGGATAACGCCGGGAACGGAACTTAGCGAAGATAGCAATGCATCCGAAATGTCCGAGCCAAGCTCTGCTATTACCGCCGCTTTGCCTTCTTTAGTACCACTTGCAATATTTACGATGGAGTTACTGCCATTCTCTATGGTAGCTGTTATCGCTGATATAATACATGGATCACTATTTCCGAGAACAACGATTCTGTGAGTCGGAGGACACTGTAGTGAAACAGACGGATAATTTACGCTGTTCTTAATATTTCCACGTTCAATATAATCGCGAAGCTCGGAAACCGCCATAACTGCGCAATTATCTTCGCTTTCTTCGGTAGAAGCGCCTAAATGCGGAATAGTTAAAATTCCTGGAACGTTAATAGCTTCGGGGGTAGGAAAATCGGTAATATAACGAGTAATCTTACCGACCGACAGTGCAGATTTTACATCTTCTATGCAAACAAGATCCGCTCTCGAAAGATTTATGATTTTTACACCGTTTTTCATTTTAGAAATAGAAGCTGCGGAAATCATATTCTTGGTTTGCGGTGTAGCCGGTACATGTAAAGTGATATAATCAGATTTTTCAAATATCTCATCGTATGATGAAGCCAAGCAAACGTCAGGAGATAATCTCCAGGCTGCATTAATGCTGAGGTATGGATCGTATCCCATAACATTCATACCAAGTGATACAGCGGCATTAGCGACCATGCCTCCGATCGCTCCTAAGCCAATAACGCCGAGCGTTTTGCCTTTTATTTCGCAACCGGAAAATTTGCTTTTTCCCGCCTCTACTTCTTTTGCCACATCACCGTTAAGAGTTTTCGTCCATTCTATGCCACCAACAATATCACGTGACGTAAGAAACAGGGCGGCGATTGCAAGCTCCTTGACGCCGTTTGCGTTAGCTCCGGGCGTGTTAAAAACAACAATGCCTTTATCTGCATATTCGTCTACCGGAATATTGTTAACGCCGGCACCGGCTCGAGCAACCGCTTTAAGAGATGAGGACACCGACATATCATGCATTTTTGCGGATCTTACCAATATAGCATCAGGGGCTTCACATTCCGTTGTTGCGTTGTACAGCTCGGATGGGAGATTATCTAAACCTACAGATGATATTTTATTCAGAAGCTTTATATTGTACATTGAAATATCTCCTTATGCCTTGGGATTCTCGGAAGCGAATTTTTTCATAAATTCCACAAGTGCGACAACACCGTCGATGGGCATAGCATTGTATATCGAAGCTCTCATGCCGCCGACAGAACGATGTCCCTTTAAGCTTACCAAAGAAGCTTTCGCGGCTTCGGCAGCAAATTTCTTATCAAGCTCCGCATCTCCGGTAACGAATGTAACATTCATCATCGAACGGCTTTCGGGCTGTACCGGCGCAATATAATAATCTTGAGAATCGAGGTAATCATATAAAAGTGCGGCTTTCTTTTGGTTCATTTTTTGCACCGCTCCCAATCCACCGAGCGATAAAGCCCACTCGAACACAAGACCGGCAATATAGATCGAATAGCATGGCGGGGTGTTGTACATTGAACCGTTGTCAGCCATAAGTTGATAATTGAGCACGGACGGTGTTATCGGCATAGCATGTCCGAGGAGATCGTCACGAATGATTACGATTGTTACGCCGGCAGGAGCAACGTTTTTCTGCGCACCGGCATAGATAACTCCGAATTTACTTACATCGACCGGCTCTGATATGATGCAGGATGACATATCTGCAACAAGAGGAATGTCTCCCGTGTCTGGAATATAATTATACTTCGTTCCGTAAATCGTATTGTTATAACAAATATGAACATAATCTGCGTCATGACGGAACATATCACGCGTTACCGCGGGAATTTTTGAAAAATTTACGTCCTTGCTTGATGCAACAGCTACCGCGTCACCGTATTTTTTAGCTTCTTCAAATGCTTTGGTAGAGAACTGTCCCGAAAGAATGTAGTCGGCTTTTCCCGATTTTGTCATCAAGTTCATCGGAATTGCGGCAAACTGACCGGATGCTCCGCCTTGCATAAACAGCACGCGATAGTTATCCGGAATCTTCATAAGCTCTCTGAGTTTAGACTCCGCGTTTTTTATGATAGCATCATAAGTACCGGAGCGATGACTCATCTCCATAACCGACATTCCGGTTCCGTTATAATCGATAAGCTCAGAGGCTGCTTTTTCAAGCACCGGCATCGGAAGCATCGAGGGACCCGCCGAGAAATTGTAAACTCTGTTCATAGTTAGTTACCTCGCATAAATTGATGGGATAATTATATCACTTTAGCGCGCTAAAGTCAATGTGATGATACTAAAATAATGACGAAAATTTATAGATTAATCGAAAACAAGCTATGTACAGTGACGAATTATCTGAATCGAATATTAGCTTCCGGAAGCATTTTTTCAATACGCTCAAGCTTAATTGATGATACTTTATATGAAGCTTGTACGTGAACGTCGTCGCCAAAAGCATTTTCAAGCTCGCTGACAAATTTATCCGATACCTTGTAAGTGACCGGATCATATACGCTGTCGGTTACATGATTGTATTCTTTTGCAGTTTCGCCTATATTGAGGGCGAGCTCTTTTTCAGACGTTGTATCAATGACTGCCGGTGTATTATCGGCGCAAATGTAATCAATTGCGGATTTTGCGGAGCGCTCTGCCAACGCAATATCATTTGAATCAAGAACATAAGGTGAAGTACGGAGAAAATCGTTTGATTCAAACACATGGACGTTTTTAAGAAGATTTTCTCTGGCGGTATAGGCTATATATGACGATAACTCATGCTTATAAAGCGAACCGTAATTGTCGTGCGATATATCGTATTTCGGGAAGAAGTAAGTTCCTTTTTCGTTTGTTGCGCCGCAGGGCAGTACTGTCAAAGCGACATTTGATTCATTTTCGAGCACAGGTACCGAACGAAGAACAAAGTCGCTTCTGTTGAACGGAAATTCGGGAACAAACGTGAGAGCCGAGCAACGCTTTCCGTTAAAGCTTGCAAGCGAAGTGGCGATCGACAGCCAGCCGGTGTGCAGTTCGGGCGTCTCGAAGATCATGACAGCCCGTTCGTTTGTGTGCGAAGCAATATCCGCATAAGCGGCAGCAAGATTGGTTGCTACGAATTTAGCGGCTGTGCGATATCCGAGGTTGAATGATGTCGTTTTTACGTCGTTGTAAGAAGATACGGGAATAACGGCAAACGCGAGCTTATGTGAAAGCTCAACTGAATACGCAACGATCTTTTCAGCCAGCACAACGCCGCCCTTATCGCAAAGCATAATCATGTGGGTAATGTTATGCGCTGACAATACATTAAATATGCGAGTGTATTCGTATTTTCCGAAATCATACGAAAGATTGCCGCCCGCAGTTGCGAGAACGCAGCCGGGTGTAGTTTTGAGGCTATTGATGTCGCAATCGCAAACGTTTGTCAAATCGGCAATATTTTCATCTATAATTCCGTACAAACCGCCGATCGCACCGTAAATCTCGGAGAATTTTTTCGATGCTTTTGCGTTATCAATAAGATTTGCTATCACATTATTTGAAATTGCAGACATTTCTCCGCACTGTACTATAAGTAATTTACTGTTCATGTTGATATTTTCCTTTGATAAAATGTACTTTAAGCTATTATAAAACAAATGCACCGAAAAATCAATAGGTTATTGTTTTTTTGCATTTTCATGCAATACTTTTCAAAAATCAACGGTAATAAATATTCGGCGACAACTTGAAAATTAATCTTGACAAATTTCGCGAATAGTGCTATTATATGCAGGATATTGTTTTAGGTATTAAGTACTTTTTTGAAAGGATGTTCTCAATGACAATTTTATTAAGTTTGTCTATCGCGCTTGCAGCCGGCCTGCTTATGTCGCGATTTGTGAAAAAAATAAAGCTGCCGGCGGTCACCGGTTATTTGATCGCTGGTGTTTTGATCGGACCGTATTGCTTAGGCAAGCTCGGCATAAACGGACTCGGATTTACATCCAATTCTTCCGTTTCGGATATGAAGATCATATCCGACGTTGCGCTTGGCTTTATCGCATTTGCTATCGGAAATGAATTTAGGATCACTCAGCTGAAAAAAATCGGAAAACAGGCTACGGTCATTGCAATTTTTCAGGCAACCGTCGCAACGCTCTTTGTCGATTTAGCGTTGATCGCGCTCCATTTCATAATGCCGGAAGCAGTCTCGCTTTCGACCGCAATAATTCTCGGAGCAATTGCAGCCGCTACAGCGCCCGCCGCAACACTGATGGTAGTTCGTCAGTATAAAGCGAAAGGACCGCTCACGGATCTGCTTCTTCCCATCGTTGCTTTAGACGACGCTGTCGGCCTTGTAATATTTTCAGTATCATTTGGCGTTGCAAAAGCAATTGCCGGCGGAAACTTCAGCGTGATTTCGGTATTGGTCAATCCGCTACTCGAAGTTGTGCTGTCGCTGGCACTTGGATTCGTGATTGGCCTCTTGTTCACGCTCGCCGAAAAGTTCTTTGAATCTAACAGTAAGCGTCTTTCGCTTGCAGTCACGTTTGTAATGCTGACTGTCGCTCTTTCGATGCTTGAATTTAAGATAGGTGAGATACATATCAGTTTCTCGACGCTTCTCGTGTGCATGATGCTCAGCACGGTATTTTGCAATATGTGCAATTTCTCCGAGGAGATCATGGGTAAAACGGATAAGTGGACAGCTCCTCTTTTTGTGCTGTTTTTCGTTCTCAGCGGAGCGGAGCTTGAGTTGAGCGTATTTATGAACATTGCTGTTGTTATCGTCGGCGTCGTATATATCATCTCTCGTTCGCTTGGAAAGATAAGCGGCGCATATGTCAGCGCAAAATTCATGAAATGTCCTCCGCAGGTAACAAAATATCTTGGAATAACGCTGTTGCCGCAGGCGGGTGTAGCGCTCGGAATGTCGATAACAGCACTTCAATTCGGCGAAGAAGGCAAGCTTGTCAGAAATATAGTTCTTTTTGCAGTGCTTATATACGAGCTTGTCGGACCGTTGCTCACTAAGATCGCGCTCACAAAAGCAGGCGATATTCACCCGAAGGCTTCGTCAGTTGTTGTACAAACAGACGATGATGACGAATAATTAATAAGAAAACGCAACCGCGGTTAAGCTCCGTAGGTTGCGTTTTATCGTTTTACTTATTTTCTTTTATTTCCACTGTCATTTGAATCGGTGAATTGCGCCTCGTATTCGCTCTCTCGCTCTTTTGAAGCTTTTGTCTTGATCTTGCCGAACAAGAATCCAAATCCAATTCCCGCCGCATAAATGACCGCGTACATTGCCGAGGCCAGTAACGACACGCCGAAATTTTTGCTGAATCCGCTCCACAGTATAAAGCAAACGTAAAAAATTGCAGTCGTAACAATAAAATGTATACCGATTCTTATAGCGGGAGACAGCGCTTCTATCCTCAACAAGAAATTCACCGAAGCGAACAGAAGCGAAAATGCCATGACCTGAAGCATTGCGCGATAAGTCAATACCGCGCTGTTTTCCATCGGTATAAGCTCGATTACGGAATATAGAAGAAACCATAAAACAGTAAACACGCACGCGGCTCGGACGCAAAGATTTTTTATAAATTTGGGGATCTTCAATCAATATCACTCTTTTCTGCATTTATTCGGGAGATCAGCGAAGTTAAATCTTCACCTTAGAAGAATTATATCATATTTTGTCAAACTTAGCAAGAGAATTTATACAAGAGGAACGTACGAGATATAATCTCGCAGGAAAGACTGAATTTTGAGTATTAATTCTGACTTTTCATTGACAGCCGAAGAATATTAATGTATAATAATTATGTATATACATATTTTACTTTGTTAGGAACGGTATTTATAGATGACTAAACATGAAAAACGCGAGCAAATATATTTGCTTTTGTTTGAAACTGAATTTAACCGCGACAAAACTGCAGAAGAAATAATCAACGACGCAATAGAAGCGCGTGATCTGAGCGCAAATCCGCTAATACGAGATACGTATACCGATATATATCGCATGACCGAAAAGCTTGACGCGTTTATCAAAACTTACGTTGAAAACTGGTCGCTCGAAAGAATGTCGCCTTCTGTAAGATCTATTTTAAGATTGGCGACTTATGAGATCATGTTCACCGATACGCCGCCTAAGGTTGCTATAAACGAAGCTTTGGAGCTTGCGAAAACCTACGACGCTGAATCGTCTCCGGCATTTGTTAACGGTATACTTAATAAATTGGCAAAAACCGAAGGCAAGCTTGTCTTAACCGAAAATATCCAATGACAGATCGCGAACTATATCTCGGCATAGATACAAGTAATTACACCACATCATTTTCGCTGGTCGATAATGCCGGTAAGGTCGTTTTGAACTTTAAGAAGCTGTTGCCGGTTTCAGAGGGAAAATGCGGGCTTCGCCAAAGTGATGCGGTTTTCGCGCATATAAAACAGATACCGGTCGTCGCCGACGTGGTTCGCGATTACATCAGACAAACGGGAACCACTGTAATTGCCGTAGGTTATTCACATTCACCGCGAGACGTTGAAGGGTCATATATGCCGTGTTTTCTTCCCGGAGAGGCTGTAGCTTCTTCCGTTTCGGCCGTGCTTGACGTGCCGATGTTTCATTTTTCGCATCAGGCAGGACACATTCGCGCCGCTGTTTATTCAGCTAATTGTGAAGGACTCCTAAACAGCGCCGAACGCTTTGCCGCAATGCACATTTCTGGCGGTACGACCGAAATACTGAGCGTTAGATCGCTTGAAGGCAAGCTGGCAATCGACCTTATTGGCGGGACTGACGATATTTCCGCAGGGCAAGCAATCGACCGTATCGGCGTTATGATGAATATGCCGTTTCCTGCGGGAAGACACATGGAGCAGGCGGCAAAACAGTATCATGGCGAAATATATAAACCAAAACTTTCGGTTCACGGTTATTCGTTTAATCTTTCGGGAATTGAAAACATCGCAAAGAAGCTATATTCACAAAATCACGATATTTCCGAGGTTTCGGCATTCACAATTGATTTTATCGCACGCACATTAAAGCTTGTGCGCAACAACGTTCTTGCCAAGTACGGAGATATACCTATGATTTTTTCGGGCGGTGTTATGAGTTGTGAATACATAAAACAAGCGCTTAATGCGCCTAAAATGTATTTTGCCGCTCCGGAATATTCGTCAGATAATGCTGCCGGTATTGCGCTTCTGACGCGCGATATGTTCTTACGAGCAAAGTCACTTGAAAATTTATAATGCAATCGGAAAGAGTCGATTATGGAAAAGAATAGCGAATCATACAATTTTGAGACAGCGATCGCGCGTCTTGAAGAAATAGTTAAGTTGCTTGAAAGCGGAAACGCCGCGCTTGATGAATCGCTTGCGTTGTTTGAGGAGGGCGTTTCATTAGTCAAACTTTGTAATTCAAAGCTTGATTGCGCGGAGCAGAAGATCAAGCTTGTCGGAATTTTACCGGACGGGAATTTCAAAGACGAGGATATGCCAAAGCTATGATCGATATCAATGCATTGCTTAAAGAAAATACTGTAATCGTTGAAAATGCATTGAAGGAGACGTTAGACTGCCAAAACGTAGGGACGTCTTTACTGTCCGATGCAATGCGATATGCAGTACTCGGTGGCGGAAAGCGTATCCGTGCATTTTTATGCAGACAATTCGCGAGGCTGTTCGGCGGTAACGTTGCCGCCGCCATTCCGTATGCCGTATCGCTTGAGTTGCTTCACGCATACTCGCTCGTGCATGACGATATGCCGTGTATGGACAACGACGATATGAGACGCGGTAAACCCTCGACGCATGCAAAGTTCGGTGAAGGTCAGGCTTTGCTCGCCGGAGATACACTGTTAACGCTGGCTTTCCAAGTCGCGCTTGAAAATAAATACGTTTCCGATGCATCGGCACGTGCTGCCGCAGGCGAGCTTGCGCGTTCGGCAGGGGTGCTCGGAATGTGCGGCGGACAGCAGATAGACTTGACCTGTTCTGCCGCGAATTATGACGAGCTGAAGAATCTTCATCGCATGAAAACGGGAGCTTTAATTTCTGCTTCATGCGTTATGGGGGCTTACAGCGCAACGCTTCCTACCGACGAAGATTTGGCAAAAATCCGCGATTACGCTTACTCTATCGGGCTTGCGTTTCAGATCGTTGACGATATTCTTGATGTCACCTCGACACCGGAGATTCTCGGAAAGCCCATCGGAAGCGATTCTGAAGAAGATAAGATCACAGTGCTTTCGTTTTTATCGGTCGATGAAGCAAGGGATGAAGCCGAGCGACTTACCGAACACGCAAAAAATGTCATCCGCGATTTTGATTCAGCGGAAATATTGACCGCCTTTGCCGATTATCTTTTATTTCGCGACAGATGATTTATGAGAATAGACGTATTAATGGCACAAAAAAAGCTTGTCGCTAGCCGATCAAAAGCTCAAGAATTTATAAGATCCGGATACATATATGTAAACGGTGCGCGTATTGACAGACCGTCATTTGATTTAGACGAATGCGAAGCCGATAATATTCAAATCATCGGGGCTTACGATTTTGTAAGCCGCGGCGCCTTAAAACTTAAGCAAGCTATTGACACTTTCGGTATAGAACCGCGCGGTAAAATATGCTGCGATATCGGGGCTTCGACCGGCGGCTTTACGGATTGTCTTTTGAAACACGGAGCCATTAAAATAATCGCCGTTGATTCAGGCGAAGGTCAGCTTGCCGAATCGCTATTGCACGATCCGAGAGTACATTCGATCGAGAAGTTCAACGCAAGATATATATCACGCGAAGCAATCGGAGCCACTTGCGATATTGTAACCTGCGATGTGTCGTTTATTTCGCAAACTCTTATAATTCCGGCTGCCGCGACGCTCCTCGAACCAGGCGGAGAATACATATCGCTGATCAAGCCGCAATTTGAACTCACCCAAAATGAGATCGGAAGCGGCGGGGTAGTACGTTCGCCAAAAGCTCGCGACGCAGCAATTAAACGAGTAACGGATTGCTTTACAGCTCATTCATTTTCGGTTATCGGAATTACAGATTCACCTATCTGCGGCGGCGATGGAAATCACGAATATTTAATATATTCTAAGAAGCTCTGATTTTTTCGAGCTAAAGGAGCATTATGACACGAATCAACCGTTTGCTTTTGATACCGAGCAGCGTAAAAAAGATACAGCCCGAAAAAATTCAATATCTATGCGAGCATATCCGCTCGCAGTCATGCGATTTATTCACTACGAGTGAATTTGAATACCTGACGTCACTATCGCCATACGTCTGTATCGCCGACGGTGAGGCGGACATAAAAAAATGCGATATGGTGTTAGTGCTTGGCGGAGACGGTTCTTTTTTGAATGCCGCCGGTATAGCTTCAAAATATCTCTTGCCGATTGCGGGAATCAACTTCGGAAGATTGGGGTATTTAGCGGAGCTTGAATATAACGATAGGGAATTGCTTTCTAAGCTTCTCGCGGGTGAATTTACAGTTGAGAACCGAATTATGCTTGACGCTATCGTAAATTCAAATAACGACGGCGAACAAATTGTATTACCGCCTGCTCTAAATGATATAGTTATAGCTAACGGCCCTATTTCGCGGCTTCTTTCGTTTGATCTTTATTGCAACGGCGAGCTTGCCGTCACCAATAGAGGGGATGGTATCGTAATCGCAACTCCAACCGGCTCTACGGCATATTCAATGTCAGCCGGCGGACCGGTGCTTGACCCTTGCCTTGACTGCATACTCGCAACAATGATCTGCCCTCACTCCCTGACATCAAGACCCATCGTTTTTGGTGGAGATTCAAAAATAGAACTGCGAAATCTCACTGCCCGCGATACAGAGCCGTACATCATGATCGACGGTCGCGATATAACAAAATTAAACGATTCTGATGTAGTTACTATAACGCGTAGCACGTCATTCGTAAAATTCGCGCGTGTGCGCACAGGCGGTTTTTTAGCTACATTACGTGAAAAAATGATTTGAACTTAGGAGAAAATCTAACGATGAAAAATTCGCGCCAAGAATTGATCCTGCAAATTATAGAAAAATACTGCATCACAACACAGGAAGAGCTTCTCAAAAAGCTTACCGATGCCGGACATTCAGTTACGCAAGCTACCGTTTCGCGCGATATTCGCCAAATGAAGCTTGTAAAGATAATGAACGATGCGGGCGAATACAGATATGTTTCTCCGGAGTCCTCAAGCGAGTATTCAGAAAGGGAGGATATCAGTATCTATTCGTCGGCGCTGCTTGAATCGGTAAAAAAGGTCGATTGCGCAATGAATATTGTCGTTATTAAAACCTATCCGGGAATGGCGTCACCTGTTGCCGCCGCTGTCGATTCCATCAAAGATGTTGACATACTCGGTTGCGTTGCCGGCGACGATACGGTAATCATAATTGCTCGAAGTGAAACTGTCGCTATTGACATATCGCGTAAACTTTCAAATCTCAACACGACGGGAAAATAGAAATGCTTACAAATCTGTATATTGAAAATATTGCGGTTGCAAAGCGCCTGTCAATAGATTTTACAAACGGATTTTCAGTATTGACCGGCGAAACAGGTGCTGGAAAATCTATCGTTGCCGACTGCTTGGGTTTATTGATCGGAAACAAAGCAAGTCGCGATATGATACGTTCCGGTGAAGATCATGCGCTCGTCGCCGGGATATTTTCGATTTCTCCCGAAAAATCGTCTCTGCTTTCCGAGCTTGGGTTCACTCCTGACGAAAACGGCGAACTTTTGATAACAAGAACGATCACATCTGACGGAAGAAGCTCTGTAAAATGCAATAAACGTGCTGTTACACTCTCTGCTTTGCGAGAAGCCGGAGGCTATCTGATCAATATTCACGGTCAGGGAGAGAGCATATTTTTAACGGATACCGTTTTTCACGCTGAAATTTTGGATGAATATTCAAAGCTTTCAAAAGAACTTCAAGATTACAAAAAAGCTTACGGCGAATATATTCGTCGGCGCGACGAGCTTTCGCGTTTCACCCATGACATAGGCGAGCGCGAAATGATGATAGATATATTGAAATATCAACTGAAAGAAATAGATTCGGCTAAGCTTTCGTCGCCGGACGAAGAAGATAAACTCAGATTAATGAGATCGAAACTAAAGAGCTATGAGCAGATCAGCAAATTGATAGCAATTATCAAAAAAAGCTTGGTGGATTCGGAAAAGGGAAGCTCGGCAAGTCAACAACTGCTTCGTGCCTCAAAAGCGGTGGATGCCCTCTCGGCAGTCCTGCCGGAAAGCGCAGATATTTCATCACGGCTTGATGCTATACGGTATGAGCTGGAAGATATATCCGACAAATGTTCTGCCGTAATCGACGATTCAATAGCGGATCCGGAACGACAGCTCGATATTATCGAAACACGTCTTGCGCTTATAGAAAAGCTTGAGCGCAAATACGGAACAGATATTGCTGAAATTTTAGCAAAAAGAAAATCACTGCATGATAAGCTTGAAAATCTGCAAAGTGCGGATAATACAAGAGATGAGCTTGAAAAACAGCTCAATATTTGCTATAATAATGCTTGTTCGATAGCGATGTTGCTATCAGAAAAGCGAAAAAGCTCTGCCGATGAAATAACCAAAAAGGTGAGCGGTGTTCTTTCATATCTTGATATGCCTAAGGTTAGATTTATCGTCTCGGTTACCAAGAATATTGAAAAAGACGGAAGTCCGTTGCTCTCATCGGGGGGATACGACAGAATTGAATTTCTAATTTCAACAAATCCCGGCGACGAGCCTAAGCCGCTTGCAAAAATCGCTTCCGGCGGCGAATTATCGCGAGTGTTGCTTGCTCTGAAAAGTGAACTTTCTAACGAAA
This sequence comes from uncultured Lachnospiraceae bacterium, assembly GCA_964466545.1. Lineage (GTDB taxonomy): Bacteria > Bacillota > Clostridia > Oscillospirales > CAG-272 > CAYXNQ01. The sequence continues at coordinate 29,457 of CAYXNQ010000002.1, forward strand.
ACGGCGCTGACACGATAGTGTTTGACGAAATAGATTCGGGTGTTTCCGGCGCGACTTCAGAAAAAATCGGTCGCAAGCTGAAAGAGATATCCGAAAAATCGCAGGTCATATGCGTTACACATTCTCCGCAGATCGCCGCCATGGCGGATACACATTATTTTGTTTCCAAGGTCGAATGTAACGGTAGAAACGAAAGTTCGGTCAGAATATTATCTGATGAAGAGCGAATCGAGGAGATCGCAAGAATAATAGGCGGTGTAACTGTTACTGACGCGCAACGCGCTGCGGCAAAAGAGCTTATCAACAATCATTAAATTTACATATTGCAGATATTATAATTATAATTCAGGAGATTCTACTATGACTATCTACGAAGAACTTCAGGCGCGTGGTCTTATCGCGCAAACAACCAATGAAGATGAGATAAAAGATCTTATCAATAACGGCAAAGCAACGTTCTATATTGGCTTCGATTGCACAGCTGACAGCTTGACTGCAGGACACTTTATGGCGCTCACACTTATGAAACGTTTGCAGATGGCTGGCAATAAACCGATCGCACTCATTGGCGGCGGTACCACGATGATCGGCGACCCCTCGGGCAGAACCGATATGCGCAAAATGCTGACAAAGGAAGATATCGATCATAACGCAGCTTGCTTCAAGAGACAAATGGAGCAGTTTATTGATTTTTCGGATGGCAAGGCAATGATGATAAACAATGCCGACTGGCTCCTAAAGCTAAACTATATCGAGCTGTTGCGCGACGTCGGCGCTTGCTTCTCGGTCAACAATATGCTGCGCGCTGAATGTTATAAACAGAGAATGGAAAAAGGCCTTTCCTTCCTCGAATTCAACTATATGATAATGCAATCGTATGATTTCTATTATCTCTTCAAAAATTACGATTGCAATTTGCAGTTCGGCGGCGACGACCAATGGTCCAATATGCTCGGCGGAACTGAGCTTATTCGTCGAAAGCTCGGCAAGGATGCCAACGCGATGACTATTACACTTCTGACGGACTCCCAGGGCAAAAAGATGGGAAAGACCGCCGGCAATGCTGTTTGGCTTGATCCTAATAAAACTTCTCCTTACGATTTTTATCAGTATTGGAGAAACGTTGCCGATGCCGATGTTTTGAAGTGCATCCGTATGCTTACATTCCTCCCGCTTGAACAAATCGATGAAATGGACACATGGGAAGGTAGCCGTCTCAATACGGCAAAGGAAATTCTCGCTTACGAGCTGACTAAGCTCGTTCACGGCGAACTTGAAGCAAATAAAGCTCAAGAAGCAGCAAAAGCTCTCTTTACCTCCGGTGGTGTTTCCTCCGAAAATATGCCTACCACCACTCTCACTGACGATGACTTTACCGGCGGAAGTATGCTTATCCTCGATATGCTTGTAAAGAGCAAGCTCGCCCCTTCAAAGAGCGAAGCGAGACGCCTTCTCCAGCAGGGCGGCGTATTTGTAGCCGATGAGAAAATAACCGCGCTCGATGCCGCGATCTCACCCTCCGATATTTCCGACGGTCTTATAGTGCGCAAGGGCAAGAAGACATACCATCGTTTTATTAAACAATAATGAAAAAATATAAATATCTTCTGTTTGACGCCGATAATACTCTTTTTGATTTCGATAAAAGCGAACATGAGGCTTTGCTACTAACGCTCAAAGCCTTCTCGCTACCAACAGATGACGTCACTCTTGCGACGTTTCATTCAATAAACGACGCGCTGTGGAAATCGCTCGAACGCGGCGAAATAACTCAAAGCGAATTACGCGTCGAAAGATTCCGGCAACTTTTAGAAGCAATACATGCTAATGAAGAACTGGCAAATGCCATGAACTGTGAGTATGTCAAAAATCTCTCCGAAATGAGATATACACTCGATACATCTGAATCCGTACTGGAGCAGCTTTCCTCCGAATATCGTATAATCATCATAACAAACGGCATTTACGAGGTGCAATCAAAACGCATATCCGCTTCTTCGCTTCATAACTATATAACTGATATATTTGTTTCCGAAAAAGTCGGATATAGCAAGCCCGCAAAAGAGTTTTTCGATTTCGTATTGCGATCCATTGGTGATCCGCTCAAGACAAACTATCTCGTCATCGGCGATTCGCTAACGTCGGATATTAAGGGTGCAGTCAATTCCGGCATAGACTCCGTATGGTTCAATCCACATAAAAAGCAAAACAATGTGGTTCCTTCCATGTATACTGTTAATAAGCTCACTGAGCTATTACCGCTTTTGCTTGTTTAAGCATTAACACGCTTTTGAGGAATATATGAATAATCGTATCGCGTATCTAAAAGAACAGTTCGATTTATATAATTTTGAAAACAGCACACGGATAACCTATATCGAGAATGAATCGCTTTCCGCACATTCCAGCTTCAGAATCGGCGGTAAAGCAGATCTGTTTATCGCTCCCAGCACACAAGATGCGCTTATATACGTGCTTGAAGCCTGCAAGAATTGCGATATGCCCATCTTTTTGATCGGCCGAGGCACGAATCTGCTCTTTGACGATAGCGGATTTAGAGGTGCGATCATATCAACTACGCACATTACGGATATATCCGTAACCAGAAATGTTCTGACCGCCTCTTGCGGTGCATCGCTTGCTGATGTTGTAAAAACGGCGAAAAAACACTCACTCGGCGGCATTTCATATCTATATGGAATCCCGGGAAGCGTTGGTGGAGCTGTGTATATGAATGCAGGCGCATACGGCGGCGAGATCGCAGACGTATTGCTCTCCAGTACATGTTTTGATTTAGCTTCTGCCGATTTAATAACGTTAAATGCAAACGAACATTGTTTTGGGTACAGAACAAGCTCTTATACAAATAACAGAAATCTGTTGATTGTCTCGGCTGAATTCTGTCTGAATCCGGCAGATCCTAAGAAGATCGAACAAGAATGTTCGGATTATATAAGCCGCCGAAAAGAAAAACAGCCTCTTGAATATCCGAGTGCCGGTAGTTCGTTTAAAAGAGCACCGGGGCACTATACTGCTCAGTTGATTGATTCGTGCGGGCTTAAAGGCTTCCGCGTAGGCGATGCAGCTGTATCGCAAAAGCACGCCGGATTTATTATCAATCTCGGAAAAGCGACGTCGAACGACGTGCTTGAGCTTATGAAATTGATCGAAGAACGTATTTGGGAACGATTCGGCGTCCGGCTTGAAAGAGAAGTAATATACGTATGTCCTACTCCGCAGAAATAAAAAAGTATTTATCAGAACAAAAGATAAAAAAGAAATGCTGCCGAGACAGCTATTCCAAAGGTTTGACCTTTTTGGCGGATCCGATTTCAGAATTCGATTTTGATAGCTGCGATACTTGCCTAAACGCACTTTTGCGCGGTATATTCATATCATGCGGTCATATTACGGATCCCGCAAAGCAATATCATTTGGAATTTGTATTGGACTCGCCGGAACGTGCAAGGGTTCTTTTCTCACTTATTTCAGCATTCGGTATTCATGCAAACGAATACCAACGAAAAGGGAAGTACGTCGTATACATCAAAGCTTCTGATAGTATTTCAGAATTACTCGCGGCTATCGGCGCCAATACCGCCGCATTTGATATCATAAACAACCGCATTTTAACCGGAATGACGTCCGATGTAACGCGCGCTGTCAATTTCGATACCGCTAATATCAAACGTCTTTCAAGCGCTTATGAGCGAGATATTGAAGCTATACGCTATTTATCCGAGCATGATAAGCTTGATAAGCTTCCGCCGCATCTTTACGAAACAGCGATATTGCGTCAAAAATACGATTATATGTCGCTTGCGGAATTAGGCTCTCACCATTCGGTATCCATAAGCAAATCGGGCGTCAAGCATCGCCTTGCCGCGATCACCAAGATATATAACGATATAATTGCCGAGCTGGCGGAAACCAAGCAGAATAATTCATAATATATTTCAAAATATTACCTAATAACTTTCAAATTTGGGTATTATAATGATACCTGTAGCATACCAACTCCCCGTAACCGATTTTTCGATATTTCCGCTTCAGTCGGTTGCAGAAAGCAAGGGTACACACTTAATGGGAAAATTTATAAAAAAATCCGGAGATAATCCAAACGGGCATATTGATTGGGGAAATGAGATCGTTCATGCCGGTCAGCTTTCGCTTCACGTGACCTACAGAATACTCTCGTATTTCCTAAATATTGTCATAACTATAATGCTTATCGGACTTATAACCGGCATTATTGTCGGCACGTTTTTTGCACTGTATGTCCGCAATTATGTTGACACATCTCTTGATATGTCGCTTTTTGTCAGCTCTAAGCAGGATATAACGACAAGAATATTTTACTACGATTACGAATCAATTGAGGACAGACAAAATCGTAACGGCGAAGCTGTTGAGCTTGAAGACGAGTCGCTTCACGGAAGTGTTAACAGCTTGTGGGCTGATTACAGCGAAATGCCGAATTATTTGATAGAGGCTTTCGTTTCCTACGAAGATCACAGATTTTGGTCGCATAACGGGGTAGACTGGTTAACGACAGGAAAAGCATTTATAAATTACTTCATTCCGGTATTCTCCGACAACAGCTTCGGAGCGTCTACAATAACTCAGCAGCTTATCAAAAACGTTACACAAGAGGATGAAGTAAAGATCGACCGTAAGGTCAAAGAGATATTTCGCGCTCTGAATCTCGAAAAGGAAAAAAGTAAAGAAGAAATACTCGAACTGTATCTGAACATCATCTACATGGCTAATAACTGTCGTGGTGTAAAAACGGCGGCAAAATCTTATTTCGGAAAATCGCTCGATCAGCTTACGCTTGTTGAATGTGCGTCACTTGCGGCTATTGTCAAAAATCCATCTCAGTATGAGCCTAAGTATCACCCGATAAATAACAAAGAACAGCGTGATACCGTGCTATTGACCATGTATAATTACGGAAAAATTACACATGACGAATATCTTGAGGCTATAAACACGGAGCTGGTTATCGTTGACTCCGATGAAGATGATTCGTCAGACTCCACGACCGATATATTTTCTTGGTATACGGACGCGCTGTTCAATGAAGTTCGAGATGCGCTTGTCGAAAAATATAATTATTCCGAATATGCGGCAAGTCTTGTAATATATAACAGCGGGCTTCAGATATACAGCGTCATGGATCCGGATATTCAAAATATACTTGAAGAAGTATATGAAAATGACAGCGAATATTTTCCGAATTCCGGCGACGGTATGCAACCGGAATCCGCTATGGTCATTATAGACCCGTATACAGGTGATATAGTCGCGTTGGTCGGCGGACGCGGGGAAAAGCTCGGTAACCGTTTGCTCAATCACGCAACGATGACAAAACGCCCTCCCGGCTCCTCCATAAAACCGCTATCCGTTTACGCGCCGGCATTAGACGCGGGCTTGATTACGTGGGGTTCAGTATTTGACGATACTCCGTTAAGATTCGATATAGTCGAAGACGAAGAAGATGAAGATGAGGAGACAACAGAAGCCGAAACCGAGGAAAAAGAGATCGTGTATAAGCCGTATCCGCAGAATTACGACAAAACATACGGCGGTCTTACAACGGTCTGTGAGGCTTTGCGTGTTTCCTTGAATACACTTCCGACCAAGATACTTGATCTTTTAGGCTTGGAAAACTCGTTTAATTTCGTAAAATATAAGCTTCATATAGACAGCATCAACGCGCAATACCAGGTAGGCAACAGATTTCTTTCTGATATAGATTATGCTCCGCTCGGTCTTGGTCAGTTCACATACGGAGTAACTGTTTCGGAGATAACAGCTGCATATTCGATTTTTGTAAACAACGGCATATACAACGAACCGCGTATGTATATGCAGGTTTTAGATTCAAACGGTAACGTTATTCTCGGCGATGAAAAAGTTTCCGAGATCGTGATCAGCGACCAAACAGCCACCATTATGACAAAGCTTCTGCAAAACGTCGTTAATAACGGTACAGGTGCGGCCGCTTGGCTTAGATACACAGTAGATGTTGCAGGCAAGACCGGTACTTCGCAGGACGACTACGACAGATGGTTTATCGGATATACTCCTTATTATATCGGCGGAGTTTGGTTCGGATATGATATAAACGAAACTCTGAATAGTTTCGGCGGCGCTAATCCGGCGTTAAACGTTTGGAATACAGTCATGACAAAGATTCATCAACCGTTTATCGACGCTGCGAACAGCGGGGAAGAGCCTCTCCGCAAATTTGTCGACGCCCCCGGAATCGTTACCGCTCAATATTGCAAAGATTCCGGAAAGCTATGTACAGACGCATGCGAGCATGATCCTCGCGGAAATCGCGCTGAGACTGGATATTTTACCAGAGATACAGTGCCTACGGAGCGGTGCGATACACATGTAGAAGTCACATACGACAATGTCTTCGGCGGTGTCGTGCTTAATAAGGATGAATACACAGGTGACAAAAATAATCTTATCACGGTGTCGCTTCTGAATGTTAAGCGTATATATCCAATGCAAATATACGTCAAGGACGCGCAATACACGTTTTTTGAATTGCCGGATAATATCAAACCCGGTAATACAGGCGTTGTCCCGTTCTATATTAATATTGCCGGCGAAAAAGAATATGTTCCTCTTTCCAATACCGCAGGTCTGATCCAGTATAACAGATTTGCATATCTGCATTACGACTTTTCAAAATGGGATAAGTTAGAGGAAGAATCGAAGGAAAACGAATCAAAGGAAGAAGAGGCTTCCACTTCAAACAAATCCAAGGACTAAAATCATAACCTCGACGGAGCGTTCATATTGATTAATATGAACGCTCTTTTTGTGTGAGGTATTTATGGTTCATTTTTCGATTATCGCAAGAAAAGTCAAAGGAGATCTCAGGTTACTGCGCAGTAGCAGCAACGGAAACATATTTTCCGCGGTTATATCGGCTTCGATAATGTTTGCGGTTATGTTAATATGCAAATTCGGCTCCGAAATTTACAACAGAACTACCGTCAGGATTCCGGCAATAATGCCGTCGAGATTTCTACTCAATATCAGTATGCTGTGCATTGCCGCAATATTGGGATTTACATTTTCGTGTATAATACACGGCGGGTGGTTATTGAACAGCGGGGCTTCCGGTGTAAATTATCTGAATATGTTCCTCGCCGCTGTGTTTTTCATTTTATGGTATCCGCTGTTTTTCGGTGCCAAAACATTCTTTTTTTCAATCCTATCATTGTTATCGGCTGCTTTTTTTGCCTATCTTACGCTAAGAAAAATCAGATGCACGAATATTTTGCTTATAGGCTTAATTATTGCGACAATAATATATGAAATTATCCTTATTTTGTCAAACGTCGCATATATTTTTTTGAATTAATTGTTAAATAGCGACACATCTATTGACAATTAGCATCATTTATTGTATAATTAGCTCAGCATTACAAATACGCTATAAGGAGTTTTCAAAAAATGACACGTATTAAATTTATCGCATTGCTGCTTATCGTTTGTATGTTCCCGATAGCTCTTTTCGGTTGCAATAACAGCACTGAAAAAGTTTCTTACACTGTGACGGTCAGTGGAAAGGTCGAAAATTCAGACCAAAATCTTTTCGGTCCTATCGAGATAACAATTGAGCAAAAAGCCAGCCTGAAGACAGCTCCCGTCGTTCTTGATGCACTTGCAGACGCGCTCCATGAGGTCGGTATGACAATTAAATATACCGAAGATGAGCAGAATGTATCTGCAATCGGTGACAAGGCAGAAAAATCTGTGGTAGATGATGACGGAAACATTATTGAAGATTATTTCTGGGAATTTACTGTTAACGGTGAAAAGCCCTCCGGTCGTGCCGGCGCAGTAGAAATTCAAACCGGCGATGTGATCGAGTTTGTTTTCGTTCATGTAACATATTAATTGCGAATCGTCAGAATATATCAAGTCGAGACACGCTACTAAAGTGTGTCTCGGCTTTTTTTGTGTTCCGTTTATAATACGACAGCTTTCCTTAAATTTAAGTGATATAATAAAAAAAATGATTACGGATCACCAATATGATTATTTATATTGATATTTATTTCATTATTAACTTTTTTGTCGACTATCTCTCGCTCGTTATTACCGCACGTATATTAAAAAGGAGATTTCCTTTTCTTGTCCCTCTCATCTCGTCGGGCATATGTTCCGTCATTGCCACCGCTGGAATACTTTTTCAACTGCCGTATATATTACAGTTATTGATCAATCTTGCAGCTTTCATTGTTAATAACGGAATCGTATTCAAATATCACTCGTTCAAAGATTTCATTGTAAATATGTCTATCATATTCTCCGTCGGTGTTGCAATCGCCGGAGCTACCGAAACTATCGAAACAATTTCGATAATGGTAACGCCGCGCTCAAGCTTCATAAAATTGACAATTTTTATTGTTTTCGCTTTACTTACAAATATAGCACTACATAAAATCCTTGCAATTCCTTTTACGCCTACAACTTGCGAAGTACAAATACGATTGTGCGACAAAGTAACAAAATTCCACGCATTGATTGACACAGGCTCGTTTTTAAGAGAGCCGATAACCCAAAGACCTATATTATTAATCAGCAATGAAATACTTTCCGAGCTTGAAAGATCAAATGAAGCACTCTTAAAAACAGAAAACGGAAAAAGTGCGCCGCTTTCCTGTGTTCAGATTTCTTCAAAGGGTATAGGCGGCAAAACCACACTTCGCGTATTTGAATGTAACGAAGTAAAAATTAAAGTTGGCAGGCACACTTTTCTCAGCGACGCCCTTATTGGATATTCGCCCGAACTGTCAGGAAAATTTTCAAATTGCGACGCAATAATCCCTAACGCCGCAATTTCATTAAATAATAATTAGGAGATCGGCATGAAACTATCAAGAAAGCTGTACACAAAGTGTTATGAAAAGCTACTCGCGTTTTTTCAAAAAATAAATTTCATTTCTCCATGCGAGGCTTATTATATAAACGGACCGGACATACTGCCGCCCCCGCTGACGCCGGAGAGAGAAAATGAAATCCTCAGTCAATCCGAACTTACTCCCGAATTAAAATCCGAGCTGATTGAACATAATTTAAGACTTGTGGTCTATATAGCAAAAAAATTTGAAAACACCGGAATCGGAATTGAAGATCTGATCTCCATTGGTACGATTGGATTAATAAAATCCGTAAATACACACAAAACCGATAAAAATATTAAGCTCGCAACCTACGCGTCTCGCTGTATAGAAAATGAAATTTTAATGTTCATGAGAAAATCTTCACAATTAAAGCATGACGTTTCAATTGATGAACCGCTAAATATAGACTGGGACGGCAACGAGCTTTTGCTTTCCGACGTTCTGTTTTCCGATGGTGACAGCGTTAGCGGAAAAATTGAAAAGGATGAAGATGAGCTTGCTGTCCGCCGTGCCGTGCAAGATTTATCCGAGAGGGAACGAACGATAATCAAATTACGGTATGGTTTCGGAGGCGAAAGATCATATACGCAGAAAGAGGTCGCCGATATGCTCGGTATTTCGCAATCATATATATCACGCTTAGAAAAAAAGATCATCGAAGAGCTGAAAATTAAAATGTGTCTGTAGAAACGTCGTAATATCTTGACTTTGAAGCGGCTTGGACGTATAATAAATATAGTTATAAAATTACTCAGAGCTGATAAAATTTATGAATAAAGATACACAATCTAACGTTGCTGTAAATTTTGAACGCAATCTGAGCTGGATCAATTCACGACGCGCACTACTTGATTCGGCAGAGCGCGGACTATTGCATGAAATAGCTGAAAAAGATATTTTTGAAGCCAAAACGCTTAACGACTGTTATAAAGATCTATTGAGCATATTCAAAGCCGATCATTTATATACGCTGTTTGCCAAATATTTAATGGAGTTTCGCAGTATTATCAATAATTATTCTTCACAGCGTACATTGAAACACACACACGCAATTTTTGAAAATGATTATTATGAATTGCCCGCGACTGCACGTGGAAGATGCGCTTATTTCAGAAATGTATATACTGATATAGCTTATT
>CAYXNQ010000003.1:0-12461 GCA_964466545.1 uncultured Lachnospiraceae bacterium
AAATCAAATATTTCTGAAGAAAGGTCGGTATAACCTTTGCTTATCCTCGCAATCGAAAGCTCCTGCGACGAGACCTCCGCCGCGATCGTCGATATGTCGGACGATACTCGCAAGGTGCTGTCAAATATAGTATACACACAAATCGCAACGCACGCGCTTTACGGCGGTGTCGTTCCGGAGATCGCCAGCCGCGCGCACTGCGAAGCAATATGCTGCGTAGTCGAAGCCGCGCTTGAAAAAGCGAGTATCAAACCGGACGAGCTTGACGCGGTAGCCGTCACAAATTCGCCGGGACTGATCGGCTCGCTCTTAGTCGGCGTAAGCTTCGCAAAAGCCTTTGCTTACGCGCACTCTCTGCCGCTTATCCCGGTAGATCACATAAAAGCTCATGCCGCAGCCGCTCTGCTTGAAAATCCCAAATTATACGGAGATTATACGGCTCTCATCGTATCCGGAAGCCACACATCGATATATCATGTCAAAGATTATACCGATTTCCGCGAGATCGGAGCGAGCCGCGATGACGCCGCGGGCGAAGCCTTTGATAAGGTAGGCAGACTTCTCGGTCTTTCGTATCCGGGCGGCGCCGCGATGGATAAGCTTGCTGAGGGTTGCGAAACGCAAAAATATTCCCTCAAGCTTCCGTCTCCCGCAATTGCGGACGACAGCTACGATTTTTCCTTCAGCGGATTAAAGACCGCCGTGATAAATCACGTAAATTCTCTCAGAATGAAGCTATCGCTGGCAAGCGGCGAGCCTCTGCCTGAAGAACACCGAAAAGAGATCGCGGGAGCTTTTACCGCCTCGCTCACGGCAGGTATAGTCAAAAAGCTAACAGCCGCACTCGATCGCGGAGATATCGCTCACACTCCGCTGGTGCTTGCGGGAGGAGTTGCCGCAAATTCACATCTACGCAAAGCGCTCGGAGACTTCGCGCATCGTAACGGACTCAAGCTGTATATGCCGTCGCTCTCCCTCTGCGGCGACAACGCCGCAATGGTCGGAGCTATGGCTTATTACGAATACAAACGCGGCGTCACCGCGCCGCTGTCGCTCAACGCATTTGCGTCTGGCGATCTGTAGAATATCACATTGAAAATAATTATTTAGGAGATAAAAAATGAATCACGAATACGAAGCTCAAATAAAAGAAGCCTCCGCAAAGTTTGAGGCGGTACTCAGAGACCAGTTGGCGCGCGTTGACAGAATCAACGCGTCAAAAGACGTAAAGGATTATTCAAAGCTTGACAAAATTGTGGTGGGCGTATGCGGCGGCGACGGCATCGGCCCGATAATCACCGGTGCGGCACGTCGCGTACTCGAAATAATTCTCGCGGACGAAATAAAGAGCGGAAAGATCGTATTTCGCGATATAACCGGTCTTACGATCGAAAATCGCGCAAAGCACGGCAAAGCTATCCCCGACGACGTTCTCGCCGAGCTCAAGGCTTGCGATGTTATCCTGAAGGGCCCGACTACAACTCCGCGCGCAGGCGACCCGTGGCCTAACATCGAAAGCGCAAACGTCGCGATGCGAAAGGAGCTTGATCTTTTCGCAAACGTGCGTCCCGTTAAGGTTCCGGATAAGGGAATAGATTGGACCTTCTTCCGTGAAAATACAGAGGGTAGCTACGCAGTCGGCAGCCGAGGCGTAAACGTAAACGACGATCTCGCCGTTGATTTTTGCGTAACGACGACCGAAGGCACAAATCGAATCGCACGTCTTGCATTTGAATATGCTAAGAACAACAAAAAGGACCACGTATCTATCGTTACAAAAGCCAACATAATAAAAACTACCGACGGAAAATTCCTCAAGCTCTGCTACGAGATCGCAAAGGAATACCCCGAAATCAGAACTGACGACTGGTTCATCGACATTATGACCGCGAAGCTCGTCGACGAGAAGAGACGCACCGACTTCAAGGTATTCGTTCTCCCCAATCTCTACGGAGATATCATCACAGACGAAGCCGCTGAATTTCAGGGCGGCGTAGGCACAGCCGGCAGCGCAAATATCGGTAAACAGTACGCTATGTTTGAAGCTATCCACGGCTCCGCTCCCCGCATGATCACCGAAGGCAGAGGCAAATACGCAGATCCCTGTTCGATGCTTCGCGCGTCCGTACTTATGCTCTCGCATATCGGATATCAGGCTAAGGCAGATTCTCTTGAGCGCGCGCTCGATCACTGTATGTTCGAAGATAAAAAGCTTACGATCACCGGTAGAGACACGGGCGCAACGTGCGATGAGTTCACCGATTACGTCATAGCAAATCTGAAATGAAATTTTCTCTGAAATACGGCTCGTCGGCAATAGTTTTACCGACGGAGAATATTCTTCCCGCGCTCAGAACAGCTTCCCGCGAGGAGCTTGCCGTTCTGATATACATATCAAAATATCCCGCGGCGGACACGGAAAAATGTCTTGCGGATCTTGATATAAAAAAAGAACAGCTCATCGGAGCAATGATATATTTGAAAAACGCAGGTCTTGTCGATTTCGACCGAGACGAGCTTCTTCTCGAAAGCAAAAGCTCATCGCCTGAGCGCGAGTATCCGTCTCACGAAACGCTTCGAGGCAAGCTTCCCTCCCCTTCGTCAGTCCCTCATTATACCTCCGAGGAGACAGCCGCTTTTCTTGAAGCAAACGCCGGGGTCGCGTCTTTGATCGACTGCTGTCAAATGACCTTCGGGAAAATATTCAACACCGCCGAAACTGAGATCATAATAGGCATGATGGATTATCTCTCCCTTGACTCAGATTACATTCTTCTGCTGTTTGAATATTGCGCGGGCATCGGCAAAAGATCTATACGGTATGCCGAAAGCTTGGCCATAACGTTAACGGATAACGGAATATCTAAATACAAAGAGCTTGAGGAATATTTTTCAAACCTCTCCCGCACCGCAAGCGCGGAAAATGCGCTCCGCAATATGCTGGGTATAGGCAAGCGAGAGCTTACGAAAAAGGAGCAATCCGCATTCGCGCGCTGGTGCGGCACATGGGGCTTCTCAACAGACGCAATTCGCAAAGCATACGATATCACAGTAAACCGCACAAAAGAACCATCTGTCGCGTATATAGATTCGATACTGAAAAACTGGCATAGCGCCGGCGCGATCAGCGTAGAAGAAATAGACGCGCTTATCGCCAAGGAGCAGCAGGCTCGCCAACCGAGCGCTCAAAGATCCGGAACCGGAACCTTTGAGACGGACGACTTCTTTGAAGCGTCTGTCATGCGTTCCTACAAGCACTGAATCCATTTGATCAACCGTACCGATTGCCGTCGGAATAATCAGGAACGGAGAAAGCAATGTCAAGCAAGAAAGAAAATATCGCGCGAGTGCGCGAGGAATTTCAAAAAAAGCACTTTGCCGCCGAACAAGCCGCCGATATGCGAAAGGCGGAGATCAACGCAAAAATTCCGGAGACCGTAGAGATCGACCGTGCGCTGAGAAGCACGGCTCCGAAGATCATGGCAGCCGCGGTGAGAAGCGGCAATACCGAGGCGGCGCTCGCCGAGCTTCGCAGAGAAAACGAAAGATTGCGTGCGAGAAAAGCCGAGCTTCTCATAAAAAACGGCTATCCGGCAGATTATACCGAGATCAAATACGAATGTGAAAAATGTGGAGACACCGGCTTCGTCGGAATCAATATGTGCTCATGCATGAAGCGCGCGCTCACGGACGCCTACCTCGCCTCCTCCGGCATTGGCAAGCGTTGCCGCGAGCAGAGCTTTGAAAATTTTTCACTCAATTATTACGACGGACAGAACCGCTCCAATATGCAGCACGTAGCTACAACGCTGAAGGATTTCGCAGATTCCTTCAAAAGCCGAAAGGGCGAGAATTTCCTGCTTATCGGCGGAACCGGACTCGGCAAAACGCATCTGTCAAGCGCGCTCGCCGGAAAGGTGATTGAAAGCGGCTTCGACGTAATATACGGCACGATACAGGATATAATGCTTCTGTTTGAACGTCAGCGCTTCGGCGACGGAAATGTGGGTGACGGCTCCTGCGACGATATTTTTTCATCGGATCTGTTGATAATCGACGATCTTGGAGTAGAGCTTAACAGCCAGTTCACCGTTTCCACGCTGTATAACATCATCAACACGCGAATCAATCGCGAGCTGTCAACGGTGATCAGCACAAATCTTACCGCGGCAGAGCTTCGCTCCAAATATTCCGATCGCATAACGAGCAGGATATTCGGCGAATTCACGACTCTTGTTTTCCGCGGAACCGACGTCAGAGCGAAAAAACTTCTTTAACAGTTACAAATATATCAAAGGAGCTTTATAACCTTGAAGATCGGAATAATGCTCGAATCTCTCCGCCTGCCGTTCAGAGAAGCGATCGAACACGCTGCTAAGCTCGGTGTAGACGGAGTGCAGATGTACGTGCTCGATATCCCGTCGTTTACGAACGACGCCATAAAAGAAAAACTCGATATCGTAAAATCAAACGGGCTCTGCTTTTCCGCAATATGCGGAGACTTCGGTTGCGGCTTTGCCGACGAAAATGCAAATCGCGTGCTCGTTGACAAATCAAAGCGCGTGCTCGACATCGCAAAAAAACTGGAATGTAATATAGTAACGACGCACATCGGACGCATTACCGAAAACGAAACTCGCGAAAAGCAAACGATGCGAGACGCGTGCCAAGCTCTCGCAAGCTACGCCGATTCCATAGGCTCAAGCTTTGCCGTAGAGACAGGTCCGGAATACGCATACGTGCTTGCAGATTTTCTCGATTCGCTTGACGCACGCGGCGTCAGAGTGAATTTCGATCCCGCGAATCTTGTTATGGTCGCGGGCGATAACGCCGCTTCCGCCGCAAAGATCCTCGGCAGATTCATCGTCCACACGCACGCGAAGGACGGCAAAAAAACAGGAAAAAGCTCGTATGCCGAATTACCGCTCGGCGAAGGCAACGTTGATTTCGACGCGTATCTCCCCGCGCTTGCGTCTACCGGATATGACGGATTTTTGACGGTAGAGCGCGAATGCGGAGACAATCCCGAAGCGGATATCGCAAAAGCGGTCGACTTCCTGAAAGAGAAAAAGAAAAGCTTCGGTCTTTGACCGATAAATAAAAGGTCGGACGCGCATCGCCCGATCTTTTAATTTTCAAATTTTCACAGCCATATCTCTTTTTTGAAGCGCCTTAATTAAAAGCACATAGATTGCTGACGACAGCGCGATCTCGGCAGCAACCGAATAAAGCGGGAATACCGTCCCAATCGCCGCGACAGCTCCGATCGACACTGCCGACAGGCACACCGGCGGTAATATCAGCTTGCAAAGCGGAAGCCTGACGCGCGACACCTTTATTAGCCTGCCTATGCTCAGCGCCGCGTTAACGATCTCGCATATGTATATAGTTGCCGCATATCCGTATATGCCAATATGCGGCACGAGCAGTAATACAAGCACTAAGCCCGACGCCGCATCTAAAATATTGACCTTCATGGAATAGACCTGCTCGCCGAGTCCCTTCAAAACCGCGTCCACAGACGTATCCAAATACATGATCGGTATAAGCGGCGCAAGTATCCTTATTCCGATCGCAGCTTCACCGCTATCGTATATTGCCGTTCCCAGCGCATAATAATAGCGAGAAAGTATCATCGAAACATAGACCGAGAACATCAGCGACGCGCCGAACACCCTCACCGACACCGATCTGATGCGACGCTCGTCTCCGAGCGCATACGCCTCCGATATTTCCGGAATCAGTATACCGGAAAACGCCTGCACGACCGCCGCGGGAAACAATATCACCGGAAGCGCCATTCCCTGCATTGCGCCGTAGGAAGCAAGCGCAGCGTCTTTATCCGCGCCTCCGCGCCTCATGCACCAAGGTATTGCCAAATGCTCAAGAGCGGTTAGTCCCTGCCGAGCATATGCTCCGACGGCTACGGGAAGCGATATCCGCACGACCTTTTCAATTCCGCAGCTTCCTTTGCCGCTATCCGAAGCGCGAGTCTTATCCGTAATATAGAATATCGCTCCTACAAAGAATGAAATAGATTCCGCAAGCGCACCTCCGCCTGCTACCGCAAGGCACGCGCTTCCGACGTCATCTGCGCTGATGACCACCAATGCCGCGCAGGTTATCATTATCTTGCAGAATTGCTCAACAATCGAAGCGATAACGTTTTTATAAACTCTGCGTACCCCCGTATAATATCCCGATAGCGCCGAGGATAGCGATATAGCGGGAAGCCCGACGGCAACAGCGCGAAGCGACGGAGCGCAACGTTGCTCATCAAGCAAATACTCGCTGATAAACGGCGCGGAAATATACACGATCGCACCGGTCGATACTCCGAAGATCAGGCTGTACAAGGCGCAAGCCCGCATGACCGATGACAGCTTTTCATCTCCTTTTGCGAGCGCGGAGCTTGTGAGCCGAACGGCCGAGAGATTCACGCCGGACGTCGCGACTGTCACCGAAAATCCGTACACGGTCATCACAAGCGAAAGCACGCCCATTCCCTCTCCGCCGAGTTTTCCCGAAATATATGCGTTAAAGGAAACGGATATCGCGCGCATGACGATTCCCGCCAGCGAAAGCATAACCGCATTAATTAAAAATTCCGTCTTTTTGCTGACTTCGGTTTTAATATTTCCTCACCCCCGCCGCTTGTTACCACCAATATATGTATTAGATCTGATTTTATGTCTGCCGTTTGTCCGCATATTCCGCCGAAAAAACCGAAAATGTATTTACTTGAAGATAAAAATATGGTAAAATAATACTGCAACGTCATCCATGCTTACCTCAAACAATCAGTATTACAAGGAGCTTTATATGATACTTAAGGCGGAGTTAATGGACGAAGGCTCGATCAAGCGTTCTCTTATGCGCATCACGCATGAAATTATCGAGCGCAACCGCGATATGTCGTCGGTATGCCTCGTTGGAATAAAAAGCCGCGGAGTTCCGATAGCGCACATAATCGCCGATAACATCAGGCGCTTCGACGGAACCAACGTACCGATAGGCGAGCTTAATATCGAATATTACCGCGATGACCTTTCGGATACTCCGGAAGCTCCGGAGCTGTCCGGTGTAAATATTCCGGTAGAGGTAAAAGATCACAACATAATTCTCGTAGACGACGTGATATTTACAGGCCGAACCGTGCGCGCCGCCATCGAAGCCGTATTTACGTGCGGTCGTCCCGCGTCGATACAGCTTGCCGCTTTAATAGATCGCGGGCATCGCGAGCTTCCGATCAGACCGGATTTCGTCGAAAAAAATATTCCCACAGCGAAAAATGAGCTTGTTCAGCTTGAGATCCCGCCGTTCGATGAACAGACGCGAGTTTTGCTGTATACAAAATAAAAAATGTCTCCGCCTCACAGCATACAGAGGCGGAGCTTTATTTTACCGTAAGTCCGAGCTTATTTCCGCTTTAACACTTGACAAAAAATATTCCCCGTTATATAATAAAGAATGATTATTATGGTGTAGTATGCATATGCGCTCACCTATAGAGCAGAATAACTCGAAAGGATAGTATAGCTGTCATTATGTATAAAAAGGTATCAACTGAGCTTAATTTCACAAAAAGAGAAGCAGATATCCTCGAATTTTGGCGCGAAAACAAAATATTTGAAAAATCGCTGAAAGCGAGAGAAGGTGCCGACGAATATACCTTCTACGACGGTCCTCCCACAGCTAACGGCAAGCCTCACATAGGTCACGTTCTCACCCGCGTTATCAAGGACATGATCCCTCGCTATCGTTGCATGAAGGGCTACGACGTTCCGAGAAAAGCCGGCTGGGATACTCACGGACTTCCCGTAGAGCTTGAGGTCGAAAAGCTCCTCGGTCTCGACGGAAAAGAGCAGATCGAAAAATACGGCATTGCGCCGTTTGTCTCCAAATGCAAGGAAAGCGTTTGGAAATACAAAGGTATGTGGGAGGACTTCTCCGGAATCGTCGGCTACTGGGTCGATATGGACAATCCTTACGTAACATACCATAACGATTACATCGAGAGCGAATGGTGGGCGCTCAAGCAGATATGGGATAAAGGTCTCCTATATCGCGGCTTTAAGATCGTGCCGTACTGCCCGCGCTGCGGAACGCCGCTCTCGTCTCACGAAGTAGCACAGGGCTACAAGGACGTCCGTGAACGTTCTGCGGTCGTGCGCTTTAAGATCAAAAACGAAAACGCTTACTTCTTGGCATGGACCACAACTCCGTGGACGCTTCCCTCAAACGTCGCGCTCTGCGTAAATCCCGCGGAAGCATACGTTAAGGTAAAAACGAACGACGGCGAAGTATTCATTCTCGCAAAAGCTCTGTGCGACAAGAATCTCGGCGAAGGAAGCTATGAGATCATCGAAGAATATGTCGGTAAAGACCTTGAGTATATCGAATATGAGCCGCTGTTCAATTTCGTCGCGCCGCGCGAGAAATGCTGGTATGTCACCGTCGCCGATTATGTAACGATGGAAGACGGCACGGGCGTCGTTCATATTGCTCCCGCATTCGGTGAAGACGACGCGGAAGTCGGACGCAGATATTCCCTTCCCTTCGTACAGCTCGTCGATAATGCCGGTTGCATGACGAAGGAGACCGATTGGGCAGGAGTGTTCTGCAAAGACGCGGACAAGCTCGTCTTGCGCGCACTTAAGGATTCCGGCAAGCTCTATGCTTCTCCCGAATTTGAACACAGCTATCCGCACTGCTGGAGATGCGGCACACCGCTTATATATTACGCACGCGACAGCTGGTTCATTAAGATGACTGCGGTTCGCGAAAAGCTCATCGCCAACAACAATACGGTCAACTGGATACCCGAAAGCATCGGCAAGGGTCGTTTCGGCGATTGGCTTGAGAATATTCAGGATTGGGGCATCAGCCGCAATCGTTACTGGGGCACGCCTATCAACATTTGGGAATGTTCCTGCGGTCACCGCCACTGCGTCGGAAGTATCGACGAGCTAAAAAAGCTGTCTGATAACTGCCCCGACGATATCGAACTGCACCGTCCTTACATCGACGCCGTAACGATCAAATGCGAAAAGTGCGGCGGCGAGATGCACAGGATACCCGAAGTAATGGACTGCTGGTTCGATTCGGGCGCAATGCCGTTCGCCCAGCATCACTATCCTTTCGAAAATAAAGAAAAATTCGAGCGCCAGTTCCCCGCAGATTTTATCTCCGAGGCAGTCGACCAAACGCGCGGCTGGTTCTATTCGCTTCTTGCGATCTCCACGCTCCTGTTCGATCGCGCTCCGTATAAAAACGTTATCGTACTCGGACTCGTGCAGGACGAAAACGGTCAAAAGATGTCGAAATCCAAGGGCAATGCGGTCGATCCGTTTGACGCGCTCAATAAATTCGGCGCAGACGCTATCCGCTGGTATTTTTACACTAACTCTGCACCATGGCTTCCTTCAAGATTCTCGGAAAAAGCTGTCGTTGAGGGACAGCGCAAATTCATGGGCACGCTTTGGAATACATATGCGTTCTGGACGCTCTATGCCGATATAGACTCATTCGATCCGACAAAGTACAGCCTCAAGACCGCAAAGCTGTCCGTAATGGATAAGTACATCATCTCGCGCCTCAATTCTACAATAGCCGAGACAGACGCAAATCTTTCCGCTTACCGTATTCCCGAAGCCGCTCGCGCGCTTTCATCGTTCGTTGACGAGCTTTCAAATTGGTATGTACGCCGCTCGCGCGAAAGATTCTGGGGAACAGAGCTGACCGACGACAAGATTGCTGCATACATGACGCTTTATACGGCTCTTGTGACCGTATCCAAGCTTGCGGCACCCATGATACCGTTTATGGCTGAGGACATCTATCAGAATCTTGTAAGAGGCGTAGATCCCACCGCACCCGAAAGCGTACACCTTTGCGATTATCCCGAAGCCGACGCTTCTATGATCGACAGCGAGCTTGAAAACAATATGGAGTTTGCCGTAAAGGTAGTCGTCCTCGGACGTGCTATAAGAAACGCTGCAAATCTCAAGAACCGCCAGCCGCTCGCCTGCATGTACGTTAAGGGCGATATCAAGCTTGACGAATATTTCCGCGAGATCATCGAGGACGAGCTTAACGTTAAGCAGGTCGAATTCACCGACGATATGTCACACCTCTCCTCGTTCAGCTTTAAGCCGCAGCTCAAGACCGTAGGTCCCAAGTACGGAAAGCTTCTCGGAAAGATAAAGACAGCTCTCGCAAACGTTGACGGCAACGCGGCAATGAGCACGCTTGAAGCCGAAGGCGCGATCAAATTCGATTTTGACGGCGAGGAAGTCGTGCTCGGACGCGATGATCTTTTGATCGAGGTATCGCAGAAGCCCGGATATTACTCCATGGCTGACGGCGGCGTAACAGCGGCGCTTGACACCACGCTCACACCCGAACTGATTGAAGAAGGCTACGTCCGCGAGCTGATATCCAAGATACAGACGATGCGCAAGGATTCCGATTTCAACGTCACAGATCGCATCGCCGTAACCGTAACTGGCAGTACGGCAATAAGCGACATCATCGCGCGCAACTTTAACGAGATCTCTCGCGCAACACTTGCAAATTCAATCACTGACGGCGACAGCTTCGACATTGCACGTGAATGGAATATCAACGGAGAAAACGTTGTAATTTCCGTAAAAGTAGATCGCACATGATTTTTGCACCAAGGATCGCTAAATTAAAGAATGGCCGAAACTGTATGTTACGTCCGCCATCTCCCGATGACGCGACGGCAATGATTGATTATATGAAGATGACTGCGGCAGAAACTCCGTTTTTGCTCCGTAATCCCGACGAGATCAGCGTGACAGTCGATGATGAACGGCGATTTCTTGAGAATATGCTCTCGTCGCCGCGCGACATAATGATAGTTGCAGAGCTTGACGGAGTTGTCGCCGGTAATTGTAGCGTATCTCCGCGAGGCTCAAAGCGGCGGCTTGCCCACCGAGCCGTTTTCGGCATAGCGCTCAAACAGGCGTACACTGGGCTCGGCGTCGGAAGTGCAATGCTCGAATATGCGATTGCTCTTGCGCATAATCTCGCGTATGAGCAAATGGAATTAAGCGTAATCTGCGGAAACCGCCGCGCAATATCTTTATACGAGCGCTACGGCTTCAAAGCTTGCGGCTCCATTCCAAACGCGATCAAATATGATGACGGCACGTACAGAGACGAGCTTCAAATGATAAAAACACTGTAAAACAAAAAACCCATGCAGGAGAAACAAGCTCCCGCATGGGTCTTTTTTAATTCAAGTCGTCCGCATTATCGAATGCTTTCGCCGTATCTGCATAATCACGCGCCGAAATGACAGCGTGCATTATCTCAAGCGCTTCCGCTCCGGAAAGTCGGCTTACGCCTTTTCCTTCGATCTGAAGAATGAAATCCGTAAACATATCGCGCTCATCGCTTGTTTCAAGCACCTCTGCCTTGTCCGTCACCAGCGTCGCAACGTTATCTTTTATATCAATATATCCGATATCTCCTACGACCCTGAGCCTATCGTCAGCGTGCGTAGGCGCCGCGCTCGGACGTCTGTAATCTATCGTGGCAGTCGCGAGAATATCTCCGGTCATCTCAACGGCACAAACTGCACCCGCCTCACAGCTTCCGTTTCCGCCGTTGTTAGCTGTTGTATGAAAAGCGGCAATATTCTTAAATTCTTGCCCCGAAAACCACCTTATCCAGTCAAACGCATGGCTACCTACCCACGGTATCGTTCCGCCGTACAAAGCGCGATTCGAGTAGTATGCCGGACGAGTGCCCAGTTTGTAGGATTTCTGCGCATTTATATGACGCACCGTCCCGATCTTACCATCACGAACAGCCTCATATGCGGCGACAAAAGGCTTCTCATATCTGTAATTGAGCATGGCGGTGAGCTGAGCTCCTCCGTCTTTCCACGCCTTTTCGATCGCGTCAAGCTCGTCATGCGTGGTAGCCATAGGCTTTTCCGAAAAAACAGATATACCGCGATTGAGACATTCAACGTTTATATTAGCCATATATCCGCAGATCGCATTATTGACAACGACGTCGGGAGCTTCTTCCTTGAGCAGATCGCGCCAGCTGTCATAGTATTTAGCCGAATCGGAGTGAGACTTGATCTCGTTATACAGTCCGGTAACGATCTCATCTTTTGAACCGGGCGCGACTCCGACGATCTCCCAATCCTCATGACGCTGTGCCGGACCAACCGCAAAGCTCGTATGTCCCGACGAGCCGATAAATGCAATTTTCATTATTATTCACGCCTTTCGTAATAATTGATAGCCTGCCGAAAGCAAGCATTATTCTCGCACCGCGGAAGCGACGATATCCACAAATCCGTTTATCGAATTATATCCCTGAGCCGCAAAGACTGAATTATCGCGCGACGAGATATAAACGATCTGATTTGCCGCGCCTATGCAATAGATATCGTCTCCGCGCCTTCTGAAGCTGAA
>CAYXNQ010000003.1:12561-23339 GCA_964466545.1 uncultured Lachnospiraceae bacterium
GATTGCGTCAAAAGATCGCGTATTTTCACCCGCGAAAGCTTTTCGTCAAACCGCTCCGGCAAATGATCTCCGAGATATTTCAAGATAGGATCGTCAAGCGACAGTCTGCCATCATCCCACAAAAAGCCTATAGCCACCGACGTAAAGCTTTTTGACACGGAATAAATATTCGCACAATTTGAATGAGGAACATATTTGCATATCTCGGTCTTTCCGTCTCGCCACATGGCCGCTTTATAGAAATTCCAACCGTTTTTATTCACAAGCTCGGTAAATTTTTCAAGCATAATCTCCTCCGGTCATCGCGCCCCGTCGCCCGTATAAATAAAGCTGCCGTCAGGCGAAAAATCAAGTATTTCGGTTAAAATATAGTTTGATACGAGCATACCCTTTGGCGTGAGCGCATAGCGGTCGCCGCGGTGTATGACATATCCGCCGTCTACATATTTATCAAGCTTTTTTCCGTAGCTTCCGTCAAAATCCTCGCCGAAGCGCCGCCTAAATTCAGTCGAGCTTATACCGGCATTCAAGCGCAGGCGTAGCATAATATATTCGCCTATGCTGTCACGAAACGTAAGACTTTCGCTGTCGTGGCTGAGCATGATATCGCCGCCGTCCAATTGCATAGCCGCCACATATTTCGCGGCACTGCGAATGAAGGAAAATCTGTTTCCGCGAAAAAACGAATGTGCCGCCGAGCCGAAGCCGAGATACTCGTCGCAATTCCAATATTTGAGATTGTGACGCGCAAGATATCCGCGGCGCGCAAAATTGCTTATTTCATACTGCAAATATCCGTTGTGCCGCATAAGATCTACTGCGTGAAGATATGTGTCCGCCTGCACGTCATCATCAGGCAAATTGAGCGAAGCCCTTGCTTTGCCGAACGGAGTTGCCGGCTCGATCTTCAGGCCGTACATCGAAATATGCTCCGGCGACAATCTGATGACGTACCTCAGCGTCCGCATGAATGATTCTTCACTTTGGTCTGGCAGACCGTACATTATATCGATATTGATATTGCGAAATTTCGCCTGTCTTGCGGCGCGGTAACAATCGTAAAAATCGCGTCGGGTGTGTATCCTGCCGAGCCGCTTAAGCTCTCCGTCGTCGCCGGACTGAAGCCCGATGCTGAGACGGTTGAAGCCGGCTTTCCGCATTTTTTTGAAATATTTGTAATCTGCCGTAGCGGGATTACATTCACACGATATCTCCGCATGATCAGTGACGTTGAAATTCTTTTTGATCGCGCGCAGGAGCTTTACCAAAAGCTCTGCCGGCAAGATCGTTGGAGTGCCGCCGCCTATGTAGATCGAATCCACATAATGATCGCGCGCGGAGTCTCTGTATGCCTCCATGTGAGTTATCAATGCATTGACGTACTGCTCCGTAAATCCGTCGTCCTTCGGCGGAAACGAATAAAAATCGCAATATGCGCATTTCGAGCGGCAAAACGGTATATGAACATATATTCCGAGCCGCTTATCTTTATATTCTTCCATATATTATTCGTCGTCAAGCTTAAGCACAGCCATAAACGCTTCAGGAGATACCTGCACCGAGCCGAGCTTGCGCATTTTCTTTTTGCCTTCCTTCTGCTTCTCCAGCAGCTTCTTCTTTCGCGTTATATCGCCGCCATAGCATTTCGCCAAAACGTCCTTACGCATCGCTTTGACCGTCTCTCGCGCGATTATGCGCGAGCCGATCGAAGCCTGTATCGGAATTTCAAAGAGCTGACGCGGGATATTATCTTTTAACTTTTCCGCGATCTTTCTCGCACGAACATAGGCCTTTTCTTCATGAACGATAAACGTCAGCGCGTCGACAAGCTCTCCGTTAAGCAAAAAATCAAGCTTAACAAGCTTGCTTGCCTCGTAGCCCTTAAGCTCGTAATCGAGCGATGCATATCCCTTGCTCCGCGATTTCAGCGCATCGAAAAAGTCGTATATGATCTCGTTAAGCGGAAGATCGTAATGAAGCTCTACGCGGTCAGTATCGAGATATTTCATATCAATAAACGTTCCGCGCCGATCCTGACACAGATCCATAATGCCGCCGACATAATCGCTCGGCGTGATAACAGACGCCGCAACCATAGGCTCAGCAGCCTCGGCTATCGTATCGGCAGGCGGGTAATTGGTAGGATTATCGACCCACAGTACCTCGCCGTTAGTTTTGGTGACCCTATAAATAACGCTGGGAGCGGTGGTGATAAGATCAAGATTAAATTCGCGCTCTAATCTCTCCTCGATGACCTCCATGTGAAGAAGTCCGAGAAATCCGCAACGGAAACCGAAGCCGAGCGCCGCGCTCGTTTCCGGTTCAAATACAAACGCCGCGTCATTCAATCTGAGCTTTTCGAGAGCGTCCTTAGTTTCGTTATATTTAGAGCCGTCGGCCGGATATATTCCGGCATACACCATCGGCAGCACCTTCTTAAAGCCCGGAAGCGGCTCGTCCGCTCCGTTTTCGGCACTCGTCACTGTATCTCCGACCTGCGTTTCCGATACGGTTTTAATGGACGCTGTAATATATCCGACGTCTCCCGCGGCAAGCACATCTCGCTTGACCAGCCCGAACGGGCTCATCACGCCCACCTCAACTGTCTCAAACTCCGCGCCGGTACTCATCAGCTTGATCTTGTCGCCTGCGCGCAGGGTTCCGTCAACAACACGGATATACACGACAACGCCGAGATAGCTGTTATATACCGAATCGAAGATCAGGCACCTGAGCGGCGCATTTTCGTCCCCCCGAGGCGGCGGTATCTGTTCGACTATCGCGCTCATAACGTCGCCGATATTCAGACCGGTTTTTGCGGAAACCGCAGGACAGTCCTCGGCAGGAATACCGATCACGTCCTCGATCTCGCGGCGAACCGCGTCCACCTGCGCGGACGGCAGATCTATCTTATTTATCACCGGTACGATCTCAAGATTTGAATCTACGGCAAGGTATGCGTTAGCCAAAGTCTGCGCCTCTATTCCCTGCGTCGCGTCAACGACCAGCAAAGCTCCCTCGCACGCATTCAACGAGCGCGAGACCTCGTAATTGAAGTCGACATGACCGGGAGTGTCGATAAGGTTCAGCTCGTATATCTCGCCGTCCGGAGCCTCGTAATCTATCTTGACCGCACGCGCCTTTATCGTTATGCCGCGCTCACGCTCAAGCTCCATATTGTCAAGGAGCTGATCTTCCATTTCACGCTCCGATACCGTATTTGAAAACTCAAGAATACGGTCCGCAAGCGTAGATTTTCCGTGATCTATGTGTGCGATTATCGAAAAATTCCGTATATGCTTCTGTCTTTCGCTTATCATCAAAACAACCCTCATGAGCCAAGCGAATTTTCAATATTCGCTCGGCGATATATATTAATATAATTATAAAATATTCGCGTGCAAAAATCAAGAGCATAGGCGCAACTTGATGCCGCTTGAGAAAACTTTAGGAATATGTTCCGAATACCGCGCTATTGCAAGTCGCGCGCATTTATGCTACAATATATGTGCATCGAAATCTGCCGTTTGTATTTTCTCTTTCAAGGCGGCAAGAAAGGCATAAAATCAATGAGATCACGCATCACAAAAAACGCTATCGCAAACGCGTTTATGAAGCTACTGTCGCAACGCTCATTTGAAAAAATCACGGTTCGCGATATTGTTGACGAATGTAATCTTACACGAAACACGTTTTATTATTATTATCAAGATACCTATGACATTGTCGATTACATTCTAACGCGGGAAATAAGCAAGATTATAACCGCTCAGGAAAGCCCGGACAGTGAAGCGGGCATAGACGCTGCATTTGAATTTATCATTCAAAATCCGAAACCGATGTATCATCTGCTCAAATCACCCAAACGCGACGAGCTTGATTATTATTTCAAAAAAGCGATCGGCACGGCGATCGACAGCAGGCTGACCGTGCTTGAAGGCTCGTCTCCTATATCGCCGCAGGATCGCCAGCTCATTATAACGATAGCAACAGGCACGATAATCAGCACGATTGGCGAATGGGTACTGCAAGATCCGACGCGTTCTATAAAAGAAGATCTGAAAAGGTCAATGGAACTGTTCGGAGGAAGCTTGGCACGGGCAGTACAGATCGCGCAGACGCGCAAGATTCAAAATCAGCGGAATTGATTCAACGAAAGGCGACATTATGAAAATAAAAAAATTTGACATAACCAAGGAAGCGAAATTTATTAATTTTACGACCTCGTGCTGCACTTGCGCGGCAGGCGCGGCGCTTCTGATAATTCCGAATATCGGAGCAACGGCAGACAAGCTTATTCTCGGAATAATATCGCTGATATGCGGCATTGCAAAGCTGATGGGGTATTTTTCAAACGATCTGTATCGCCTCGCATTTCAGTTCAATTATGCGTTCGGCATATTTGATATACTGCTCGGCTCGTTTCTCATAATATTCGGAGACACCGCTCTGAGCGCATTACCGATGATCCTCGGAATATATGTGATATTAGACGGCCTCTTGAAGCAGCAGATAGCTCTTGACGCCCGCCGCTTCGGGATCGCGCGCTGGCGAATAATACTGATAAGCGGAATACTGCTGACCGCAGTCGGCGCGCTTTTGGTCTCAGCCGCAACGGTACTCAACGGCATTGACGCAAAACAGCTGCTTCCCGTTGCATTTATCGCCGACGGAGTTGAAAACGGTTGGATTACCATGTATACGGTTAAAGTACGCACAGTTAAATAAAGCAAGGTCGCCGATCGGGATATCCCAAACGGCGACCTTTGATATTTACGTTTTTACTATAACGTCAGTCGATGATCGTTCCGTCATGCTTGAACAGCGGAAGCTTTTCAAGATAAATAATATCTTTGCGCGTCTGCGCGTCTCCTTCGGCAAGCACGGTCGCTTTTCCAACGGTTATTCCGCCCGCAGCCGCTACCAGCTCCTCGATTGCGCGAAGCGATTCTCCCGTAGAGATAACATCGTCAACGATCAGTATCCGTTTACCGCGTATAAGCTCCGCGTCGGCTTTATCAAGATAAAGCTTTTGCTCGCCTTCAGTTGTGATCGATTTTACGGTAACCTCAAAAACTCCGCTCATATACAGCTTCGGTTTCTTCCGTGCAACAAAGTATTTCGCATTATCGGAAAGACGCGCCATCTCGTGCGCGAGCGGAATACCTTTCGCTTCGGCGGTAATGATATAATCATGCTCGGGGACGCGTGCAAGCAGCTCCTCGGCACATGCAGTCGTAAGAGCCGGATCTCCGAACATAATAAACGCGCCGATGCAAAGCTCTTCGTTAAGAGGGCAAAGCGGAAGCTCGCGATCGAGTCCGGCAATATTCATCTTATAGCTCAACATATTTTTTACATCCTTTCGCAGATCATATTTTTGCTGTATTTACCTATCGTAAAGATCACTTGCGAAGCTCTGCGTTCGCCTTTTCGGCAAGCTCCTTCAGTATTTTAGTCATCGTTTTTCCCGCTTCTTCGTCGGTCATCGTGTGATCCTGAGCGCGAAGCGCGATAGCGAACGAAACGCTCTTTTTATCCTCGCCGATCTGAGCGCCTCTGTAGATATCAAACAGCTTTACGCCGGAAACGGCGCTGCCGCCTGCCTTTACGATGATGTCTTCAAGCGTACCGACTTCGATATTTTCATCGCACACGACGGAAATATCGCGCTCAAGAGCCGGGAACTTCGGCAAAGGCTTATACGCCGCCTCTACGGCGGTAAGCTCTGCAAGCTCCGCGAAATTAAGCTCCGCGCATATTACAGGGAGGTCAATACCATAGTTTTCCGCAGTTTCGGGATGGAGCTCGCCCATAATTCCGAGGCACTTGTCGCCGACATAAAGCTTTGCACATCTGCCGGGGTGATAAGACGGCTCGCTGTCGCACGCAATATATTTCACGGCATCAAGTCCGAGAGATGCGAGGAGAGCGTCAACTATGCCCTTTAACTTATAGAAGCCCCTGCCGTTCTTTGAATCTTCGCCGTACATACCGAGCGTAAATATCTGTTTTTCATCCGGAAGCTCGCCGTCCTCCGTCGGAATATATACAGTTGCCGCCTCGTAAAGCTTTACGGAAAGATTTTTCATATTGTAATTGCCCGCAAGTATCTCGCACATCGACGGCAGAGCGCTCGTGCGCATGACCGATGTATCCTCGCCGAGCGGATTGGATATCACAACGGAGCGACGGCGCTGATCGTTTTCAGCAAGTCTGATCTTGTCATAATACTTCGGAGAAATAAACGAAAACGTCTGAATTTCATCAAATCCGAGACCAAGCAACGTATTTGCGATCTTATTTTTGAGATTCTGCTCGCGCGTTCTTCCGCCTCTGGTGACAGCCGCGGACGGAAGCGTGGAGTTGAGCTTATCATAGCCGTATATGCGCTGTATCTCCTC
The DNA here is from genome assembly GCA_964466545.1 of uncultured Lachnospiraceae bacterium. GTDB lineage: Bacteria > Bacillota > Clostridia > Oscillospirales > CAG-272 > CAYXNQ01. The sequence continues at coordinate 18,966 of CAYXNQ010000003.1, forward strand.
TGCGATATCGTTCATGCTTTCGATATCCGCACGGAAGCTCGGTATCTCATATACATTATTCTCTACGAGCTTGAACTCAAGAGCCGTCAGAGTATCGTGCATAAACTCGCTCGGAATACTTCCGCCGAGGAATCCGTTTATTCTGTCAGGATCCAGCGATATAGTACGCGCGGAAGACTTGCCGGGATATACGTCTATAAGTCCGTCCACCACATCGCCGGCGCCGAGAAGCTCGACAAGCTCGCAGGCTCTTTCGAGCGCGGGAAGCGTATTTTCGGGATCCAGTCCCTTTTCAAATCTCGCGGAGCTTTCGGTTCTCATGCCGAGCTTGCGCGCGCTGACGCGGACGTTGCCACCTGCGAAATTTGCGCTTTCAAAAACAATAGTCGCGGTATCGTCCTTGATCTCGCTGTTAGCTCCGCCCATAACTCCCGCAAGCGCGACAGCCTTTTTCTCGTCGGATATCACAAGCATATTTTCATCAAGAGTATGCGCCTTATCGTCGAGAGACATAAACTCTTCGCCGCCGGCAGCCTTACGCACTACGATATGCTTTCCCTCAAGACAGGAATAATCGAAAGCGTGCATCGGCTGACCGTATTCGAGCATTACGTAATTCGTAATATCGACAATATTGTTGATCGGACGAACTCCGGAAGCGCGCAGTCTCATTCTGAGCCACAGCGGAGACGGCGCGATCTTTACGTTCTTTACTATCTTCGCGCTGTAGCGAGAGCAAAGCTCCGGCGCGTTTATATCTACTGAGAGATAGTTGTTTACCGAGTCGCCGTCCTGCTTTCCTTTAACGGCGGGCACGTGGAGCTTCAGCTCCTTCTCGAACGAGATAGCGGATTCGCGAGCGAGCCCTATTACGGAAAGGCAGTCGGGACGGTTAGACGTGATCTCAAATTCAACAACTTTATCTGTAAGTCCGAGCATCTCTTTTACATCGTCACCGGGCTTGCACTCGACGCCGCAATCACCGAATATGAGGATGCCGTCTTCAACTGCACCGGGCATATCGTGAAGCGTGAGTGAAAGCTCGGCGATAGAGCAAAACATTCCCTCAGAAAGCGCGCCGCGAAGCTTGCCTTTTTTGATCTTTACGCCGCCGGGAAGCCGCGCTCCGTCAGTCGCGACGGGAACTACCGCTCCGGGATAAACATTTTTAGCGGCTGTCACCACCTGGATAGGCTCATCTCTGCCTATATCAACGCGGCAGACGACCAATCTGTCTGCGTCCGGATGCGGATCGACCGAGAGTATCTTTCCGACGACCACTCCGGAAATATCGTCCGCAAGGGTTTCATAGCCCTCGACCTTTGAGCCGGTAGCGGTCATTCTGTCACAGTAATCCTTTATATCAACGTCGCTGACATCTACAAATTCAGCGAGCCAATTCATTGACAATTTCATAAAATCTCTGATTCCTTTCGATATATATAGCTTCTGTTAAACGAGTCGTCACAAATCAAAATTGATGCAGGAACCGAACGTCGTTTTCGTACAAATGACGCATATCGTCGATACCGTACTTACACATAACGATTCGCTCAATACCGAAGCCGAAAGCAAATCCGCTATAAATATCGGGATCTATGCCACAGCCGCGAAGCACGTTGGGATGCACCATGCCTGCGCCGAGTATCTCTATCCAGCCCTCACCCTTGCAAAGGCGGCATCCCTCTCCTCCGCAGACGAAGCAGGATACATCGACCTCCGCGGACGGCTCGGTAAACGGAAAGTGATGAGGACGGAAGCGGATCTTGGTGTCTTCGCCGAACATGGTCTTCGCGAAACATTCAAGCGTGCCCTTCAGATCGCTCATGGTAACGCCGCGATCTACGACAAGTCCCTCAAGCTGATGGAAAAGCGGCGAGTGAGTAGCGTCTACCGCGTCGGAGCGATATACTCTGCCGGGAGAGATTATACGTATCGGCGGCTTTTGCTTCTCCATTACACGCGCCTGAACAGGCGATGTCTGCGAGCGAAGCAGGATATTATCCGTGATATAAAATGTATCCTGTGTATCGCGAGCCGGATGTTCGGGTGGAATATTGAGCGCTTGGAAATTGTAGTAGTCATATTCGACCTCGGGACCTTCTGCAATCGAAAAGCCCATTCCGATGAATATGTCTTCAAGCTCTCTCTGAACTATCGTAAGCGGATGCGCATGACCAACCGATATATCGTCGCCGGGAACGGTAACGTCAAGCTTTTCGCTTTTGAGCTTTTTCTCTCTCATAGCGGTCTTGAGCTTATCGCCGAGATGCGCGATCTCATTTTCTATGCTCTGACGCACTTCGTTGGCAAGAGCGCCTACAACGGGTCTTTCCTCCGCAGAAAGAGACCCCATCGAGCGAAGCACAGCCGTCAGCTCGCCTTTCTTTCCGAGATACTTTACGCGTATCTCCTCGATATTGGGATTTTCCTCGTTCAGCTGCTTGAGCGCAGCTTCCTTGATAGCAAGTAATTTTTCCTTCATGAAAAAGATATTCCTTTCATTGATTACAATAAAAAATGGCTCTGCCGTAAACATCGGGACGGCGCAAACCGCGGTACCACCCGATTTCAGGCAACAAGCCAACACTCGTTTGACCGATAACGGCGGTCTGCCGCACGAAACTACTCCCGCAAAAGCGGTTTGATCCCGCAAGCTCCGAAGCGAAATGCTGATATCACCATGCGGCAGTCGGCTTACAGCCCATGACCGACATTCTCTTTTCTGCAAATCTCGTGATACGCTGACTTCATCACAGCATCATCATATTCCGATTAAGTATAACATTAATTCAGAAGAAATGCAATAGTTTTTTCAAAAAAACGTGAAAAAAGCGAGGAGCGCGCGCCCCTCGCGCATATTATCATTCGATCACACAGGCAGTCGGATGATCGAGTATGATCTCTCCGATAGAATCCGCCTTGATGCTACCCGAAACGGGATTTTTCACGCTGATTATATGTCCCTTCACAGTCGCGTTGACCTCGGAATTTTCAAAGGCAAGATCCGTGCCCTCCATTTCGCAATCCTCAAGCACAAGCCCTTTCGCATAGCAAAGAGGCTGAGTCCCGATGATCTTGCATCTGATAAGGTGAAGATTTTCAGAATACCAAGCAAGATATTCGCCTTTTATAACGCTGTCAACGACAGTTATATTCTTTCCGTGCCAAAATGCGTCCTTTGTATCCAGCACTGAATCACGAATAGTTACATTTTCCGCATACTGAAACGAATATTTGCCCTTCATTCTGAAATCCACAATATCCATGTCGCGCGATTTCAAAAAAGGATATTCGGACGTGAGCCTGCTGCTGCCGATCTTCACGCCGCGACAAAACCAACCGAATTCCGTTGAATCTATCTCGCAATACGCTATTGTCGAATCATCGCACTCGCGCAAAGCCTTAACTCCGCGTATCTCACATTCGCGAAGCTCGACGTTTTTGTCATACCAAAGCGGAGCTCGACAAGTCTCCGTGAGTATGGATTCCTCAACGACCCCGTTTGTAAGATGCCACATCGGATATCTAAGCTCGAAATGACAATCCTTTACTGTTAAATTTCTCGTTTCCTTGAGCGCCGATTCGCCGTCCGCAGGCCCCGTAAAGTCACAACTGCAAACCTCGGCGTCACTTATTCCGTATAGCGCTCTCTCCTCGTCAAGCGTAAGTTTTTCGTATCTATTCATAGCTACTACCTTTCAAAATTCCCCGATTGTAATATTAAAACAGTTTCGCGAGACCGCCCTCCGACGTCTCTCTGTATCTCACGTGAATATCTCTGCCGGTCTCGTACATAGTTTTTACGACCATATCGAAAGAGATCTTTCGCGTACCAACCAAAAAATTGGCAAGCGATATGGCATTGATCGCGCGCATGGCGGCGACTGCATTTCGCTCAATACACGGGATCTGCACAAGTCCGCATACAGGATCGCACGTCAGTCCGAGCATATGCTCAAGAGACATTTCAGCGGCATATTCTATCTGCTCAAGTCCCATCTCGAACAGCTCCGCAAGAGCCGCGGCAGCCATCGCGCACGCCGTGCCGATCTCCGCCTGACAGCCACATTCCGCGCCTGAGATAGACGCATTTTGCTTAACGACATTTCCCACGATCCCGCCGACCGCAAGCGCCTTTATCATCTGCTCGTCGGAAAAGCCTTTTTTCTCCTGCATATAGTAAAGTACGGACGGAAGCACCGCGCACGCGCCGCACGTCGGCGCCGTTACGATCACTCCGCAATCGGCATTTTGCTCCGCCGCGGCAAACGCATATGCACAGACCATGCGATTCTCACGCGTTTCGGGGCGCTCGTCTATATGCCCGCGATTATACAAAAGCTGAGCGACGCGCTGTACGCCAAGACCGCC
>CAYXNQ010000003.1:23439-27190 GCA_964466545.1 uncultured Lachnospiraceae bacterium
GGTCCCATTGTATGAGACGACGAAGGGCCGCGACCGATCTTATATAGCTCGCGCAACGATTTCATAAAGCACAAATTCCTCTGTAAAAGATAATTAACAGCACACAGCTATGTTTTAATTATATTGCAAATTCGCGTCAATGTCAAGGCTAAGGCGGCCTAAATCCGCCTTTAACGCAAAATTTGAACACACCTATTGACAATACGGCATTAATATGATAAAATTGTTTATATCAAATAATAATGTATATTCAGGAGGAGATTCCAATGAGCAGAATCAAAACCATCGAAACAAAAGATATCAAAAATACCGTAAAGAACGGCGGTTGCGGCGAATGCCAGACATCTTGCCAGTCCGCGTGCAAGACTTCCTGCGGTGTTGCTAACCAGAAGTGCGAAAACACAAAGGAAAGCAAGTAATTTTTTACCGAGTAAGACCGAAAAACGCTGTCTTTTCCAAGGCAGCGTTTTAGTTTGCAAATTAAGGAGCGCAAAATGGTACATCAATATAAATTAAACGGATACAATATAGTCCTCGATACAGCAAGCGGTTCTGTGCATACGGTAGATGACGTTGCCTACGATATTATCGCAATGTATGAGAGCAGCTCAAGAGAGGAGATCGTATCCGAAATCCTTAAAAAGTATTCCGGCAGACCTGATGTTACGCGCGAGGAGATACTTGAGTGTATCGCCGACGTTGAGGCGCTGAAGAATGACGAGAAGCTTTTTTCGGAGGACAAATACGAGGCTCTCGCATACAATTACAAAAACAACAGCAATGTTATAAAGGCGATGTGTCTGCACGTCGCTCATACCTGCAATCTCAACTGCTCATATTGCTTTGCAAGCCAGGGAAAATACCATGGCGACCGCGCGCTGATGAGCTTTGAGGTCGGCAAACGCGCATTCGATTTTCTAATCGAAAATTCGGGCACACGTCGCAATCTTGAGGTAGATTTCTTCGGCGGCGAGCCTCTCATGAACTTCGAAGTCGTTAAGCAGCTTGTCGCTTACGCAAGAAGCATCGAAAAGGAAAAAGGCAAGAATTTCCGTTTCACGCTTACCACAAACGGCGTTCTGCTCGACGACGATGTAATTGATTTTCTCAATAAAGAAATGAGCAACGTCGTTATCAGTCTCGACGGTCGCCGAGAAGTGAACGACCATTTCCGCAAGGATCATCTCGGCAGAGGCAGCTACGACGTCATCGTGCCGAAATTCAAGCGCCTTGTCGAAAAGCGCGGCGGCAAAAATTACTATATGCGCGGAACCTTCACACACAATAACATTGATTTCACAAATGACATTCTGCATATGGCCGACCTCGGATTTACCGAGCTCAGCATGGAGCCTGTCGTCTGTCCGCCGGACGATCCGTACGCACTGACGAAAGAAGATCTCCCGATCCTGCTTGAGCAATATGAGATACTCGCAAAGGAAATGATCAAGCGCGAAAAGGAAGGACGTCCATTCACATTCTATCACTATATGCTCGATCTCAAAAACGGCCCGTGCATTTATAAGCGGATCACCGGTTGCGGTTCCGGCACGGAATATGTCGCGGTAACTCCGTGGGGCGAGCTTTATCCCTGCCACCAATTCGTCGGAGATACGGCATATTCGCTCGGAAATATTTACGACGGAATCAAAAATACCGACCTGCGCGAAAAATTCCGCTCATGCAACGCATATTCCCGCGAGGAATGCAAGAATTGCTGGGCAAAGCTGTACTGCTCCGGCGGATGTGCGGCTAACGCTTATCACGCTACAGGCGATATTCACGGAATATACGAATACGGATGCGAGCTTTTCAAAAAGAGGATCGAATGTGCCGTAATGCTTCAGGTAGCAAGATCGGAAGCAGAGAAATCCTTCGAAGACAAAACCGTATAACGATAACCTAAAATGGATACACCGATAGTCGATTTCGTTAAAGCCTACGCCGAATCAGACGTCTCCAGATTTCATATGCCGGGACATAAAGGCGTCGGCTTTCTCGGTTGCGAAGCTCTTGATATTACCGAGATACACGGCGCGGACGTCCTTTATGCCGCAAACGGAATAATCCGCGAAAGCGAAAATAACGCCTCCATGTTATTCGGCACGCGCAGAACTCTCTATTCCGCAGAAGGATCCTCGCTGGCGATCAAAGCCATGCTGGCGCAGATCAAAAAGCTCGGCGGTAAACGCTGTCGCGTAGTCGCCGCGCGCAATGCCCACCGTGCGTTTTTGTACGGATGCGCCATGCTCGACATTGATATTTCGTGGATATTTCCGGAAAGATCCGAGCATATCTGCATATCCGGAGTCACGGCGCAAGATGTCGAACACAAACTAAACGCCGAGAGCGAGCCGCCAAGCGCCGTATACATCACCTCGCCGGATTATCTCGGAAACATCTCCGATATCGCCGGAATTGCCGCCGTCTGCCACGCACATTCGGTCCCGCTGGTCGTCGATAACGCGCACGGTGCTTATCGCGCATTTTACACCCCCTCAAAGCATCCGATCGCGCTTGGTGCAGATATGTGTTGCGACTCGGCTCACAAAACTCTGCCTGTTCTCACAGGCGGCGCATATCTTCACATATCGCATAACGCCGAAAAAGAGCTTTCCGAGGAAATCGAAGGCTCGCTTTCCGCTTTCGCTTCAAGCAGCCCGTCTTATCTCATTTTGCAATCGCTCGACCTCGCAAATCGGTATTTATCTTGCGGATATCGGCAAAGACTTATCGAATGTACGGAAAGCATCGCCGAGCTCAAGCGTAAGCTAAGCTCGCTCGGATTTTCCGTGCTTTCCGGAGAAGAATTAAAGCTGACTGTTAACGCAAATAAATGCGGCTATACCGGCGATGAGCTTGCCGCGCATCTGCGTGAGCGCTCCGTCGAACCGGAATTTTCCGATCTTGAATATACAGTCGCTATGTTTACTCCCGAAACCCCGCCGCGAGATTATGCACGCCTGCTTTCCGCGCTCGGTGAGCTTAAGATAAAAGCTCCGCTACCGCCGCGAGATCTGTCGCCGATAATTCCAACGTCCGCGATGTCTGCCCGCGAAGCATTGTTATCGCCGCAAAAAATTCTGCCGATCTCCGAAGCCGAAGGCAGAATATGCGCGTCTCCTGTTATATCGTGTCCGCCGGCAATTCCGATCGTCATGTGCGGAGAGATCGTATCTCGCGAGGCGATCGAATTAATGCAGCTTTATAAAATCGAAAAAATATCCGTTGTCAAGTAAATAAAAACTCCTGCCTCGTTCTGCGAAGCGGGAGTTTATTTTTATTAAAGCATCGTTTTACGAAGCTCGTCTGCCGATTTCGGCGAAAGATATGCGGGAGCTATATCAAACAAAGTCTTACATCCGCACATTCCGTCCTTGTTCATGCGATACGCCGCTCTTGCGCAGGCGACCAAAACGGATGAAGTAAATTCCGGATTGGAATCAAGCTTGAGGCTGTATTCGATAACATGATTGTTTTCGCGCGCCGCTCCCGTCTTTCCGGAGCGAATAACAAAGCCTCCGTGCGGAATACCGCTGTGATCGCGCTTCAATTCCTCCATGGAAATAAAATGGACAGTCGTATCATAATCGCTGAAATAATTGGGCATTTCCTTGATCTCACGCTCTATACGCGCCTTATCCGCGCCTTCCTCGCAAACGACAAAACACTCACGCGTATGCTTCTGCCTGGTAGTAAGCTCCGGAGCTTCACCGGCTCTTACCGCCTCAAGCGCGGCGGGAACGGGAAT
>CAYXNQ010000004.1:0-9917 GCA_964466545.1 uncultured Lachnospiraceae bacterium
TCCGGCGGTGGACGTATGCAGATCACCATGGATCGCTACGAGGCTAACTGGAGCATGGTTGAGCGTGGCTGGAAAACTCACGTTTTGGGTGAGGGAAGAGGATTTGCTTCTGCTGAGGAGGCTATTTCCACATACAGAGCGGAGACCGGCGTGATCGATCAAGATCTTCCCGCGTTCGTTATATGCGAAAACGGAAAGCCGGTCGGAACGATCGAGGACGGCGACAGCGTTGTATTTTACAATTTCCGCGGCGACCGCGCTCTTGAGATATCTCGCGCTTTTGAAGGCGGCGATGATTTTGATAAATTCGACCGTGTACGCGCTCCGAAGGTGATCTATGCAGGTATGCTTGAGTACGACGGAGATCTTCACATTCCGTCAAGATATCTTGTTAATCCGCCTGAGATCACGAATACGCTCGGCGAATATTTGGTTGACGCGGGCGTAAGAAGCTTTGCTTGCTCCGAAACTCAGAAATACGGTCACGTAACGTACTTCTGGAACGGAAACAGAAGCGGCAAATTCTCCGATGAGCTTGAAACTTATCTCGAGATCCCGTCGGATGTAGTTCCGTTCGAGCAGAGACCGTGGATGAAGTGCGCGGAGATCGCTGACGCAGTCATCGAGGCGATCACATCCGGCAAATATGATAATATCCGTGTAAATTTCCCCAACGGAGACATGGTAGGTCATACGGGAAGCTTTATGGCGACCAAGATATCCGTTGAGGCGCTCGATCTTCAGCTTGCGCGTATTCTCGCCGCTCTTGATTCCGTACACGGTGTTGCTATCATTACCGCAGATCACGGAAACGCGGACGAGATGTATGAGCTTGACAAGAAGACTGGCGATATCAAGCGCGCAAAGGACGGAAGCGTTAAGGCGAAAACAAGTCACACGCTTAACAGAGTTCCTTGCATAATCTACGATAATTATTATTCAGATAAATACACGGTAAAATCCGATGACGGACGCTTCGGCCTTTCAAACGTTGCCGCGACTGTCGTAAATCTTCTCGGCTATGAGGCTCCGGAGGTTTGGGACGAGAGCCTGATAAATATCAAATAATATGGCGTTTGTACGGACGGAGCTTTACAGCTACAGCGAGTTATTGAGCCGGGCGGGAATAGGTCATTTGTTTTCGACTCGTCTTGGCGGCGTATCCGAAAACGTGCATACGCGCACGATGAATGTCGCTACGGGACGTGGTGATTCGGATGAAATCGTGAGCAAAAATATTGATATTCTCGCGCGAGCGGCGAGCGGCGGAAGCTTAGGCGGCGAGCGCGTCGTGTATGCTCCGCAGATTCATTCCGACATCGTGCGACATGTCGATGCCCCCGGCGTGAAGGAGGCTTGCGACGGATTCATTACCGATGCGCACGGAATATTGTTAATGGTGCGGATCGCGGATTGTATGCCGATCCTTATGCTCGGAGAAAAAGTCAGCGGCGAGCCTGTCGTTGCCGCAATTCACGCGGGCTGGCGCGGAACTGCCGCGGGAATTGCGCAAAGCGCTGTTCGGCAATTTGCAAATTACGGTGTCACGCCGGAGAAGATAAAATGTGCGCTCGGACCGTCGATACGCCGTTGCTGCTATTCGGTGGGCGAGGATATGAAGCTGGAAGTTGCGAGACTCAGAGGTGCGGCTTTTGCCGATGAATTTGTGATAAGCGGGCGGTCTGCCGAAAATGCAAACGCTTTGTACGCCGATATTGCCGGTATGAATCGCCAGCTTCTTATCGAGGTGGGCGTTATGCCTCAAAATATAGATGTTTCGGCGGATTGCACTGCCTGCGAAAGCGATAGATTTCATTCGCATCGCGCGAGTTTCGGCAAGCGCGGAGCGATGGGTGCGTTGATAGGAATACTGTGATTCGGCGATATGTGCCGAAGAAGATACCTTGGTGATAATAATGAAGAAAAAATATAAGCTATTGATCGCATTTGCCGCGTACACTGCGATATTATGTATTGTCGGTGTGATCGCGGTCGCAAGAGTTAACAGCTTGCTTGACGAGTATGAGGAGGCACAGCCTGAACAGCTTCTCGAAAGCACGCTCGATGATTTGATTTTCGCCGCGCGCGAAGGTAAAGATAATTTGCAAGAGCGCATGGACTTTTCCGCCTTGGCGCTTTACGGCGGAGAAGAACTTGTGGGCAGACAGCTCGATAAATTTACCGAGAAAGTCGCGACTGCGGACCTGACTGCCGCGGTGAGATCAAGCACGCTTGAAAGATTGACCTATGCAGTTCTTGCCGACGACGAGCCGCTGTTTTATATTAACTTCAAAAATGTAGCAACGACAACTAAGCTGATAATATTTTCGACAACGGATTGGGAGCTTGAATCCGTAGAGCCTGTCCTGAAAACGCGTGAGATCGTTGTGCCGAGTTATCTGTCGCTTGCTTACGACGGAAAAATTCTCAAGAGTGACGCGGAATCGGGAGATTCAATGTCGTATAAGATCAACTATTTAATGTTTGAGGGCGAATACACATTAAGCGACGCGTTCGGCAACAGCGTTATTTATAACGGCGACGCTCTGCCGGAGGTTGCATGGTGGAGCGTGACAGTTCCGTCTAATTTTAAGGTTATCGCAGGCAATATCGCTGTGGGAAGCGATTATATCGTCGCAAATGAAGAAAACGCGGATTATCAGTACGTTAAGGAGTATGCCGAATTTCCTACGCTTGTGACATACGGATTTTATATGCTTTCTGGCGATATTACTCCGACCGTGATCGACAATCTTGGCAATTCAGTTGAAGCCGAATTTGTAAATAACAGCGCAAGGATCACATCGCAAAGCACACTTGCGGATATACCGGAGCATATCATGTCGGTCGCCGATATATTGGAGGCCGCGCATACGTGGAGCCTCTTTATGACGGACGACCTCAGCGGAGCGTATCACGGATTTTATACGGTTGCGGAATATCTGATTCCGGAATCATATCTGTACGGCGTTGCATACGCGTGGGCAAACGGAATCGACATTACGTTTACAAGCCCGCATACGCTTGGAGCTGTGCCGTTTTTGAACGAGTCGGTCGGAGATTTTGTCGTCTATTCTGACGGCTGCTTTTCCTGTAATGTAAAATTCGATAAGCATATGATTCTGGATTCGTGGCAAACGGTCATGGATAAAATGAACAGTACGTTTTATTTCGTTAAGAGCGACGACGGAAGCTGGCGTATAGGCGATATTCTTGAGATCGTCGGATGAGTTTGCGGAGGGAAAAATGAAAAATAATAATAAAAACAGCTCTCTGACAGTTTGCCGTATTCTGAAAACGGTGGGCATAGCGCTGGCGTTTGTGCTGATCACCTTGATCGTGGCGGTAGGAACGCTGTTTTTCAGCCTCAAGAGTATTTGCTCGGACCGCTCTCCTGCGGCGCGTCAGATGTTTGTGACGACGATGCTTGAGACGGGGCAAATGAAGTTTATCGTTTCGTGGTTTCTTTCGCCGGACGAGATACAGGCTATCGTGGATTCTAACTCGATGCCGATATTCGATAAAGAGGTCGATAGCTCGCTTATCAAGATTGATACGTCGTCTAAGGGTGACGATGCTAATCAGGAAGAAAATGCGGATATTGAGGTCATAGAAATATCGGGCAGGACGTTTTACGGAACTCTTTTGATAATCAAGGATCCTTCCCGCGTATCTCTTGCGACGAAATATCCGTGGGAGACCTACGGCGCAACGCTCGACGAGCTTGTAAAAGCAGCCGGCGCAATAGCGGGTATCAACGGTGGACTCTACAATTCATATAACAATACCGGCGGTATGCCATACGGAGTAGTCGTCGCGAACGGCGAAATACTGTATAACGACCCGTCGTGGTTCTCCGGTCTTGTCCTTATCGGCTTTACCGAGGACGATATTTTGCAGATAGTGTCGATCGACGGTATGTCCGCCGCTGAGATCGAGACGCTCGTTAAGGAGATGAAATTCCGCGACGCAGTGACGTTTCAGGAGGAAAGCAGTGATAAGAATAATCACTTCGTGCAGCTCGTGATCAACGGAGAAGCGCGCGAAATGAGCGGAATGGGAAGCGGACTGAATCCGCGCACGGCGATCGGGCAGAGAGCCGACGGTGCGGTGCTGATGCTCGTGACGGACGGACGAGGAAAATCCGGACATCTTGGTGCTTCCGCCTCTGATCTGATAAGCGTTATGCTCGAATACGGCGCGGTGAACGCGGCAAATCTTGACGGCGGCTCTTCGTCCTGCATGTATTACGGTAACGAATATCTGATGACAAGTGTTACGTTCTATTATTCAAACGATTCTTGGCGTCTGCCTCTCGCGTTCGTTGTTAAGTAAGTCGAAATATCAATAAATATAAAAAAGCAAGCGTAATGCCGTTTTAGGTAATACGCTTGCTTTTCGGATTTTTACGGGGCATGGATGCCAAGATTGATAAGCTCGGCGATTTTATGTTGATATCGCGCACGAGAATAAGCCCGCTTCAAAAATTCCTTTCGTAATATATTGCGCATTTTCCGCTTCGCACGCGAAGCTGTAGCTTTATATTTGACTCAAAAGCTCGTTTTTGCTTTTTATGTATTCTTCTTCGGTGATCTCGCCGTTTGCATACATTTCCCTGAGCTGTTGCAGTTTTGTTTCTTCTAACGTCGAAATAAGTTTTTGAACATTCGCATCATTTGAGTTTAACTTTATATTTGTGTTTATCGCATTTATCTTTGACGCGATCACCTCGGTGTTTTTCGCAGTGTCGGTCGTCTTATCAACAAGCTCGCCGAATCCGTACATAAAAAACGAGCCTATCCAAGCGCTTAATGAGCCTACACCGGCAATGACGACTAAAGCAACAAAACCGATGATAGCACCTATTTCATCATCCGCCTCCATCATTATCACCATGACAACAATACCGCTAATACACGAAGCTATAATTCCTAAATAGCAGATAACTTTCGCCAAAGATTTGATTTTCTTTCCTATGTTGTTAAACATTTTGATTCTCCTTAAATATTAATGTGTAAAAATCAACAGTGACTCTCGTAATGCGCGGCGCTTTAGCGCGTTTTACAAGCACGAGCTTCTGTAAAAACGCACCGTATCAATCACTACCAATCGTCGTAAATAAAGCGGGAAATCATAAAGCTCTCCTCTCGCAAAAAATATAAAAATGCGCCTACCGAAGCAGACGCATAAAAAACGCAAACTCCGATAGTCGCCAAACTAATTGATCAAGACAAGAACATGATAGTGTTGCCTCAGTTGGAATTTGCATTTTTATCAAATTCGGGTACTGACGCAACACAAAAAAAGGTATTAAAACCCCATTGTGACTTTGTTCTCGTCGATTATTTATTCAATTAGTTTGGCAATATTAGTATACACTATTTCTTTCATATAATCAATACAATTTTGAAAAAATGCCGCAAGAATTTCCTGCGGCATTTAGTAGAAGTTTTGTATTTTGTTTTAGATGCACTTATGCTGTTCGATTATGCTTCGAGCACGGTCTTGGCGAGCTTTATTATTCTGCTTGTGCCGAGGCGGGACGCGCCGGCTGCCATAAATGCTTCTGCGTCCTCAAGAGACGATATTCCGCCGGCTGCCTTGATCTTTAAGCCGTCGGGAACGTGTTCGGCGAACAGCTTGATATCGTGAAGCGTCGCTCCGCCGGTCGAAAATCCGGTCGAGGTCTTGATGAAATCTGCTCCTGCTTCTCCGACGATCTTGCACATAGCGATCTTTTCGTCGTCGGTCAGGAGACAAGTTTCGATGATGACCTTGAGCAGCTTGCCGTTTGCTGCGCGCTTGATGTCGGTGATCTCGTTTCTTACGTAATCATAATCGTGGCTCTTGAGCTTACCGATGTTGATCACCATATCTATCTCGTCGGCGCCGACCTTAGCCATTTCTTCAGCCTCGTGGCACTTTGAGCTTGTGGTGGAATAGCCGTTCGGAAAACCGATGACTGTGCATATCGGGAGCTTGCCGTCAACATATTTTGCGGCGTCGCTTACATAGCATGAAGGGATACATACGGAAGCAGTTCCGTATTTCATGCCTTCGTCGCATATTTTGCGAATGTCGTCCCATGTTGCGCTTTGCGAAAGGAGAGTGTGGTCGCAAGCAGAAATAATTTTTTTAAGATCCATAGTTGCTCCTTTTCCGCTTGTGCGGATTTATTATATTAGAATTTCAAATATATTTTTGTCCTTGCCGAAGCCGAGCTGCTTAAGAATAAGGACTGATTTCAGATAGTAATTTGAGCCTTCGAACTGCCTAAACGCTTTAGAGATCAGCGCGATGACGTCTGCCTTCAGCCGTTCGGGAGAAAGCGACGGATTCATGTAGGCGAATGCTACGGCATACGAGAGTATCAGAGAATATATTGATATAAATGAGGCGTAGCAGTTTTCGATAGATTCGTGATCCTCAGAAAACGGAAATCCCGTGTAATACATATGATTTGCGAGCGTTTTCTCAAGCAATATCGAAAAGTCGGGGAATACTGTATTTATGTGGTTGAGCGCGCTTACGTAAACGGCATTAAGCTCAGAGATTGAGCTGTCGGTGTATTTTTCGCGCAATTTAACGTAGTCCTCGGAACATTCTTCGATATGGAAGCTCTGCTTACGTATCAGCTCTGTTATGGTATCGACCGTATGGACGTAGCTTTCAAATGACGGAGATGTTCTGACAAGATGATTCGGAATCGACGAGACCGCTTTTTCAAGAGCGTTATCATCGGAAATCGACAGATTTATCAAATATCCGCCGACGATATTAAGGCGCTCCGACAGCGTCCTGTCTCGGTCTGATATAATGCGAATGCAATTGCTTTTGATCGTATCGCTGTACGGAGTGAACCGCCTCAGCTGTGGCGGTATGATCGGTATCGGGGGACGCTCGGAATCAAATGTCAAGGTAGCTTTTTCAATGCCGTAAGGACGCGTGTCTTTTATCAGCGCTTCAAGGACGGCTTCGCAACTGCACGAACACGAACATTCATATGAGCCGAGCGGAGTTCGCTTCGGCGAGCGCGGAAAATAGCGACAGGCGAAGGTCATGGGCGCTTCTCCGCATTCGCATTGCAGAGAGCAGAGACCGTTTTGATCGAGCAGGTGGCATTTGCCGAGGTAGTTGAACGTTATCGCAGCGTACTTTTCGATAGTTGGATGATCGAAAACACAGAGCGTGCAATCAAGCTTTGCTCGTAGCTCGCTTGACGCATCGAGCGAGGCTAAGTGAAAATACTCGTCGCGCGACAGAGTAACGATCCAGCCGCTACAACACGTTAGAGAGCAATCTCCGCCTTTGCACTTGAAGGTAGGGTAATAATTGGGCACTGAGAATATTTCAGTGTACGACATACGTTGATTTTTCACCCGATTTTTTATAAAATTACCGTCGAAAATATATCCGACGGCGTATTTTACAATAATTTTGGTGAAATTTCAAGACTATTTTTTGAATTTTTCCTTATTTTAGAAAAAATTATTTGTTTTCGGTTATAGCTTTGATCTCTTTTGACGACAGCTTGTAATCCTCAAACGGTTGCTCGGAATAATGCAGGACATATGACGAGAGCATGGTCGAGTCGCCACCGTACATATAAATTATCAGATCATCGTCTTCTGTCAACGTTACGTTGTCGAACACGAGGCGCTGGTAGGTATACATCCAAAAGCTGTCCTCACCGGCAATCGTCGGAGTGATCTCGTTTGCGCCCGAATCCGATACACCGAGAGTGAAGCGTATGTCATCGGGTTCGATATGAAATTTGACGTCCGAATCCTTATCCGTGAAATCACGCTCTGCATAACTGCACACGCTCTTTGAGTTGTACTGCACGGTTATCTGGAGCTGGTTTGCATCCGGGAAATACACAAAAGCATACATCATAAAGTAACCGTCTTCGGAGAGATCGTCAACGATGTCGTGTGTTACGGCGGTGATTTTATCTTCGCTGTCGGTATAGCGATCCGCAAGTACGGAGTTTCCTGTAACTGTATTGAGTCTGTGCTTATCGCTTTGAACTATAACTCTGAATACAAACAGAGCGATCACGGCGAATACCATAAAGACTACGACGAACTTTACGGCTTTTCCTATGTTTTTCAATATCGGAGCATCCTTTCGGCGTTTATTCAAATCTATTATACATAATATTTCAAAACAAATCAATACGATATTGTGAACACGGTTTGATTTTCTACGAAATTTGAATGTTTTGCATTTTGTATGTAAACTATCGTGCAATTAGGTAAACAATTGTGCAAATGTATTGACTTGTCGATGGAAAACGGGTAAAATCAAGGTGTAATACAAAATGAAAACTGGCTTCGGAGGTGTGATGTGGAAAATTCTGCGGTGAATTTGAATATTCAAGGGACGGAAGTGAGCCTTGATAAGCTGAAGGATTTTTTCGTCGGCAAATCTGCTGACGATCTTGTTGCCATGCTGGAAAATTCGCGTATGCTGATGACATATTATCGGTGTGCGATACTTGAAGTTGAAACAAAGTTCAGAGTGTTGAACGAGCAATTTGCGCTTCGCAACGAACGTAATCCCATCGAAAGTATAAAATCGCGACTGAAATCATTTGACAGCATACGCGAGAAGCTTGTGCGGTTAGAGCTTCCGATGACACTTGAATCAATTGAGAACAATCTGTCGGATATCGCCGGAGTGCGTGTGATCTGCAGCTTTATTTCGGATATATATATGCTTGCGGATTGTCTTTTGAAGCAGGATGACATAAAGCTGATCGCGGTCAAGGATTATATTAAATCACCTAAGGATAACGGTTACAGAAGCCTGCACTTGATAGTGGAGATACCGATATTTTTGTACGATGAAAAACGGCTCGTTAAGGTGGAGGTGCAATTGCGCACTATAGCGATGGAATCATGGGCGAATTTAGAGCATCGCTTGAGATATAAGAAAAAGCTTGACGATGAAACAAGACGGATCATGGACGTTGAATTAAACGAATGTGCGAGACTCAGCAATATTCTTGACTGCAAGATGCAGACGCTGCGTGAGATGGTATATAACGACACGGCAATTGAGATCGCAGAATAATAAAAAAAGGCACGGGAGATGAGATTCTTCCGTGCCTTTAACTATTATTTGCCTTGCTTTTCCTGAACGAAAATCTTTATCTTTTCAAATGACTCGTCGCTGATTATATGTTCGATCTTGCAGGCATCTGCCGAGGCGGTATTCTCGGATACGCCGAGCAGCTCTAAGAATTTGCTGAGAGTATGGTGCCGTTCGAGAATCTTTGAGGCAAGCTGCTCTCCCTGCTCGGTCAAAGTGATGTATCCGAGCTCGTCGATCTCGATGTGGCCGCCGGCGCGCAAAAGCCCCATTGCGCGACTTACGCTTGGCTTGGAGTAGCCGGTATAATGCACAATGTCTATCGCACGGACATTCGGCAACGTCGCCTTCAGCAGTTTTATATTTTCGAGGTACATCTCGGCGGATTCGCTTGACTTCATAAATTACTACTCCTTCGGTTAATGTTGTTGATCACAGCGACATAACAAATTGACGGAACGTATCTCCGCGCACTTCAAAATTTGGAAATTCATCAAAGCTTGCGCTTGCCGGCGAAAGTAACACAGTGTCGCCGCTTTCGGCAATCGCGCTTGCTCGGCGTATGGCGTCGTTAAAGCACTTTTCGCGTATCATACTCGTCTTTTTGCAGGCTTCGGAAGATCTGAAAGCTTTTTCTATCTTATCTGCGGTCGCACCCGTGTAGACGACGGCCTTAACATTTCCGTGACGCAATACCGCTTCGGCGAGCGGGTCATACGGCAGATGCTTGTCATATCCTCCGCAAATAAGAATAATGCGATCGTCGGGCAATGCGGAAAGTGCCGCCGCGCTTCTTTCCGGTGCGCTGTCGATCGAGCTGT
>CAYXNQ010000004.1:10017-24121 GCA_964466545.1 uncultured Lachnospiraceae bacterium
GGCAATGCGGAAAGTGCCGCCGCGCTTCTTTCCGGTGCGCTGTCGATCGAGCTGTTATAATATTTTACTCCGCTTACCGTTCTCAAAAATTCAAGTCTGTGCTTTACGCCGCCGAATGTAGAAGCGATTTTTTTAAGGGGATTTTTTATATCGCGCTCGCCCATTGCGGCGATTGCGGCCATATAATTTTCGATATTATGGGGACCGGGCAGGAGAATATCGCTTGTGTTCAGTATAACGGTCCGCTCTCCGCGAGAGTATTTTACAATAGCTCCGTTTTCAAGCGTGACGACAGATGCGTTGCTTGAGATCGCGTCTGACGGAATTGCACTGCGTGAGAAAAACGTTACCGGAACCGAAATTTCGTTTGCGTAGCTTCGCGTAATATCGTTTGAATAATTGAGGACGGCTCGGTCGGCGTTTTTTAACAATCTGGCTTTTGCGGCGATATATTCATTCATATCCGTATGCCAATCAAGGTGATTTGGCGTTACGTTGGTTATTACCGCACATGCGACGTGAGCGTCGATCGTCATAAGCTGGAAGCTTGAAAGCTCGACTACGGCGATATCGTCCTTTGTGATATTCGGAAGCTCTGCGAGCAGTGGTTTTCCGATATTTCCGCCGAGGTGGACCTTTCCGCCTTTTCCTAAGCCGCGGAGATATTCTTCAGCGAGCATCGAGGTAAGCGTTGTTGTGGTAGTCTTTCCCGCACTTCCGGTGATGGCTATAACGGGGCAGGGCGTGTTTTCAAGAAAGAGTTGCATCTCTGAGGTAAGGATCGCGCCGCGCGCTTTGGCCGCGAGGATTTCTGGATGATCAGGGCGTATTCCGGGAGAGCGAATGATGACGTCGCCTTCGATATTTGCCATATAATTGTCGCCGAGGACGAGCGCGGCGCCGAGTACGTCAAGCTTATCCGCGCGTTCCCCGAGTTTTTCGCGCGAGCTTCTGTCGCGTACCGTAACGGAAGCTCCGAGAGAAATGAGAAATTCGATGGCGGGCATATTTGAAATTCCCGCGCCCAAAACATCTACCCGTTTGTTTGAAACAAGTTTGGAAATATTACTTATATTATTCATTTAGAAACCTCATTTCTCGGTATCGGTATGGCTCTTTTTGCTTGGAAAAACGAGCCGCGACCACAAAAAGACGATGATCTGCCCCGGAATTCCGATGATAAATAAAAGCCAAAGATTATATTGGAGAAGGGAAAGGTATATGGTAAGAAGTGTTCCCCAGATGAGAACGGTGACCGAAATAACGCGATGTATCTTCTTTCCCCAGATGCATGAAAAGACTAAACTAACGATTGCCGTGGCGGGAATCGCCGCTATGAATATCAGCCAATAGGACTTGAAGCTCGGCAATACCACCCACAAAATAACGGAGAGCGCGATTGCGATGAGCCAAAGCAGAGCTACTGACAGTGCGGGAATTATCATATGATTCATATTGCGCTTTTGAAGTGGCGGCTCGTTCGGCGCAGCAGACGTGTGTTCTTCTTCCAAGAGGTAATCGACCGTAACGTCAAACAGATCTGCGATCTGCTTAAGAATGAAAACGTCGGGAACGGAGTCGCCACGCTCCCACTTCGATACAGCCTTATCTGAATAATTCAGCCGCTCGGCAAGCTCGGCTTGCGTCATGCGAGCGTTGCGCCTTAGCGATGCGATGTTGGATGCAATCACATGCTTGATATCGTTCACGTTTTCCCTCCTTTGCAATATATGTTGAAGATCATGACGGTATTATAATATTAATTATAGCACAAAAAAACGTTATTCTCAATAGTGTGGGGAGAAAATAGGGCGAAAACGCTAAAAATCTACTCGTAATATACAACTCTACTGTCGGTAGAGTTCAATTTTGGGGAGTTCTACGGTGTGCGTCATGTGCTTTATAGTTGTATGCGGCAACGGTAGGTGGATTATGAAACTGAAATCGGATATAATATTATCATAGAAATATGACTTGCGACTATTTGATTTTTACATAAATTTTCCGATGATTCTTGAAGGAGAAGCGATGATGAAGGTTAATAAAATTGAAATTTTCGGTGATTCCGTGATGCAGGGCGTTGTTTATAATTCGGAGCTGAAACGGTACAAGCTGTGCAGAAATAAATACGACGAGCTTCGCGAATCGGGAATCGAGGTCAAAAACAACGCGCGCATGGGAGCTACAATAGATCGCGGACTTGAGACGATAGAACGCCTTGCGGACAGATGCGACGAAAATACTCTTGTTTTGCTTGAATTCGGCGGGAACGACTGTGATTACGATTGGGAGAAGATATCAAGCGCTCCCGATGACGATCATGCGCCGCATACAACGCCGGAGAGATTTAACGCCGAGTATAAGACTGCGGTCGCAAAATTGAAGGAGCGTGGAGCGAATGTTGCGCTCGCTACGCTCGTTCCGGTCGATGCGTCTAAGTATATTAACTGGATCACTCAAAATCGCTCTTACGACAATATACTGAAATGGCTTGGCGACGTTTCGATGCTGTCGCGCTGGCAGGAATATTACAACAGGATTGTTGAGGACATCGCGAAAGAGCTGGCGTGCCCGCTTATTGATATACGCGGCAAATTTTTGAGAACGCACAAATACAGCGAATGTCTTTGCGCGGACGGTATTCATCCGAGCGAGCTTGGTCACGGTATGATCGAGCGTGAGATCACGGATGCGGTTTTGAAGCTTGCGTAGCGAGCCGAACGGTTGCCCGCGGATATCCAAAACAGTATAACAAAAATCGGGAAGTGACACAAGCAACGCCGTGCAGCTTCCTGATTTTTATGTTGGCAAGAATTTTTGCAGCGATGTAGGTTCGGTTTCAGCCGGATACGGAGGTGTTTTTGAGAAAAACATAAGTCCAGTGGCGTAATTGCGTGATAATATTATAATTGATACCACAAATCGTGCACAAAAATTAGGCGGAAGCCGAATTTTAATGTGCACCTTCTCTCAACTTTGCAATGATGCGGTTTTCAATATCGCTCTCGTCTGTTCGGAGTCTTATTAAAGGCAATCCGTATTTATCCATTATGCTATTTTTGAGGGCGTCGCGTTCGGCTTGGCGGCTTCCTTCGGCATGATATCGCGTGCCGTCTGTTTCTATTGCTAAAATTGGTTTCTTATCAAGCTTGCCAAATAACAAAAAATCAAGATGGGTCAGTGGATTGGACGCGTACCGGGTTTCTTCGTCGGTCAGGAGAGAATGATCTCTGATAAGCATTGCCATAGAAAAATGCACTGCGCAGTCGAGCTTTGAAAATTCCGGTAAAGATAAGATCCGCTTTATCACGGCATAAGTAATATTTTCCGAATCATATTCGGACACAAGCTTATGCTTCATAAGGAAATGTTTTCTTTGTTTGTAATAGTCTTTGTATAATAGATCGAAAACTGAAAATATCCTGCTGTCAACGAGCTGAAAATTATTATATTCGATATATTTTGCCAGATCGCCGTAATTCGTGTTTTTATTTTTCTCGCAGTCCGAGATCACCACTGTCAGCGATCTTACAGCGCGTGAGACCGCGACGTTAAGGAGATTCGGATCGTCTGCAAATTCACCGATCACATTGTCCACCGAAGTTAAAACGACAGCTTCTTTTTCGCGCCCCTGGAACTTGTGGACTGTCGCGACTTCGCATTCATCGCCTATTTGTTGCTTTATAGCTGCCGCCTGTTCGCGATAAGGTGTGATGATCCCGATATCCCGATAGCCTTGCTCTTTTAGCGCGGGCAATATTTCCCGACAGATCACGTCGATCTGTCGCTGATTTTTATGACCGCGAGCATGATTGCCCGCGACGGTTCGATACATTGACAGAACGTCAGTCTCACCGCGATCTTCCGTCATAACGATCAATTGTCCGCTATAAAACTCTTGGTTGAAGAAGTTTGCGATCTTTGGGTGACAGCGATAATGCTCGCGCAACAAGACCGAAGGCGCGTCGCTCCAAATTTCCGCGGCTGACGCCAGCATGCTGTGAGTGGCAAAATGATAGCGCTCGTCAAAATCATGTTTATTCCAAATATCATCTGCGAGCTTTATATCATTGGGCGTCAATACATTCGGAAGCTGTTTTTGATCGCCGACGATAATTATATTTTCGGCGCAGGAAAAAGCCAGAATTCCGGTCGCCAGATCGACCTGCGACGCCTCGTCGACGATGAGATAATCGTAGATGTGAGCTGTAGAGAGCGTACTTTTGATCGAATATGTAGTGCTTAAAATTACGGGATATTCTTCATTAAATACGGCGGATCTTTTTCGAAAATCATACTTATTAAATATTACCCGCGGACTCTGCCACTCATACCGATCAGCCAATTTCGCTTTGAAAAGCATCATTGATTTTTCACTCAGCTCTTTCATCTTTTCGTCAAAGCGGTAATTTTCAAGCTTTGCTTCTAAAGTAGCCTTTTCTTTGAGAAGCTCAGCGATCTTGCTTTTGTAATACAGAGCTTGCACGAGCGGGATGGCGTTTTCCGGAGCAAGCGAAAACAGAGATACGGCGTCTTTGCCGAAGCGAAGCGAAAGAATCAGCTTTTTGAAAAATCCGATCTTTTTTCCGTAATTATATTCATACTCAAGCCAAAGCGAGAGAAGCTTATCGGGCGGCAGATTCTGCAGTTTTTTTGCGTCAAGCTCGACGGTCTGTTTGGCTTCGTAATATTTTTCAAAATAAAACTGCTCCGGCTTAAGCTCAAGCAGCTCTTGCTCAATCTCCGCGATGCGATTTTTTGAATCCAGCATAGAGTCAAGCTCATCCGACAGCTCGGTCACGTCGGCTTTTAGAGCATATACGGTTTCACTGGATAGCACCCAGCGATGCATATTGGGATACTCGCCGGTCTGCGCATCAAGAAATTTTTCTTTGTTTGATATGCTTCCCAAATACGCCGTAATGAAAGAAAGCCCGTGCTTCTCCAGTTTTTCCGCGACGTTCAGCGTTGCTGAGTTGTTGTTTGATACGACGGCCACGCTTTTGCCGTTCATCACGGCGTTGGCGATGATATTCAATATGGTTTGAGTTTTTCCGGTTCCGGGCGGTCCCTGAATGATGCTGACTTGTGATGAAAAAGCGTTTTTAACCGCGGCTTTTTGGCTCTGATTCAATCCGAAGGGAAATATCAAAGGGGCAGTGTGACGCCTTTCTTTGACGCCAAGTTTTACATTGAGAAAGCAAGATAATACGGTGGAGTCGTCAATGGCTGTGATCTTGTCGTATTGCAGCTTCAGAATGTTTATGCCGTTTTCAGTGCTGAGACTGAGCATGGAGGCGGTATCCTTGAAATATCGGAACAGCTCCTCGGTCTTCGATTCCGTGAGGAAATTTTTAGATATTTGAACATCCTCTTGATTGCATGAAAGCTCATTTTTACCGATGCGTATAACTCTGTAAAATTCGCCGAAGTCGCGGATCTGATGAATGTCGGTGATGATCGCGCCTTTGTGCCTGAATACAACTGTTTTAGGATCGATAACGCGCTTTAATCGGACGATCCTGACGTTGCTGCTGTTGTAGCTGTACACGCGAGAGAAGTTATCGAAAACGATATAGCATTTATTGCCGCGAAAATTGAATGAAACGATGGAGTCTGTTTTATCCTTGCCGTTTACGATAATTAACTGCTTTGATGCGTCCACTTGATCGTCCGTCCTTAATGCTGTATTGATTTGGGATCTTCTCATAGACTCGCGCCGTTTTATCTGATTTTACGGTTATATTTTTAGCCTTTTTCTGTCTCTCCGTCTTCGATGTATACAAGCTCGTCCGATATATACAGCGTCAGATAGTCGTGCGTATACTGTATAACCGTTATTATATCCCCGTCCTCAAGGTGTCTTAGGCTTGCGGTCAGCGTATTTTCGTCAATAAAGTCGGTAGCAAGCTTGTTGCCGTTCAGACATATTGCTGAGTATTCATTAAATATTCCGCCGGTTACAGAAAGCACACCGTTATCATACGAGATCGCTTCCACGGTGATATCGTCCGTGCCGAATTGCAGATCTTTCGGAGAATATTTTTCAATAGTGCCGTATGCATACTTTTTACCGTATAGGATATCATACTGCAGCATTTCAAGATTTTCTTCGTAATCCTCGGCGTTTTGGCATGATTGATGATAATTGGTAAGCACGCCGCCGTCGAAATTCAGAAGCTCGAACACGCGCGGCATGAGCTGATATGTATAAATGTCGGAATCTGATTTTGACAGTCCGATATTATCGCAGATAACGTATTCTGTCTGGAACAGAGAGCAGTCAAAATCTTCTTCGTCTATCGTGATCGCCGGAATGTGATCGCCGTACAGTATCAGAATATACGGTTCCCCGAGGTCGTCAAGAGCTTTTTTCAGATCTCCGATAAACGCGTCGCAACGGTTAAGCTGAGAGAGATAGTATTCAAACATGATATCGTCGTCTTCGCTCTCGCCGTAGCCTTCCGCCGTAATATCGCCCGGAATCATTGTTGAAACGGTCGGATATTTTCCGTGCGTTTGGACGGTAATGCCGAATATGAAATCATATTCCTCGCTCGATGAAAGGCAATCCGTAATTTCGTGAACGAGGACTGAATCTTCACACCAATTCGTCGGATTCATGACTATTCCCGACATCATTTCTAGAGGCGTGTAATCGTCAAATCCAAGATTTCCGTATACCAGATGCCTGTCGTAGAACGAAGCAACGTGATTGTGGATGACGTGAGTCTTATATCCAAGCTCCGAGAGGATATACGCCGCGCTTTCCGACGTGGATGATTTTAATATAGTCTTGTACGGATACTCGCCTGTTCCGAAATAATCGAGACTCATCGAGGTAAGCACCTCAAATTCCGTATTAGCGGTTCCCGCGCCGATGGAAGGGACTGTTAAAAATCCGGAGGTGTATTTCTCTTTCAGCGCGTTGAATACGGGCGTCGGATCTTCGGAAGTCGTAACGTTTTTCATATGAGAAATATCGATAAAGGATTCAAGCTGGACGAGAATGATATTGCAGTCCGTATTTGCGGAGGAATTGTCGATCTTTCCACTGCTGTCTAAAATGCCGGCTATCTTATCTTCGTTATATTCGCTCGGCTTGTCGATACCCGTATCAAGCAGACTTCGAGAAAAGCAGTACGCAAATCCGAAATTGGAGTACGCGGTAGGCAGATTGGAAAAACTATCCGTGGTTATGTGCGCCTTTACGGGAATGGTTATAACGAACGCGAGTGCGGCTACGGTTACGGCTATTTTGCCGGCGTTCTTAATATATGAAACGTTAACGATTTTCGGGGCTTTGAAAAACATAAGCACGATCACGGCAAGCGCGGCGGCGATAAGCAGGCATATCAAAATGATCTGAAATACGTTCAGGTAAATCGTCATCAGGGGAATGCAGGATTTTACGATCAGAAGGTCGATCGCGCCGAGCGGCGTCTGGCGAAAATTCAGAAGGACGAAATTTGTTACGCCGAGCGCGAGCCAGAGCGCCGAGATGAGCGTAAAATAAAAATATCTGCGCCTAAAAAGCAAGCCGACGCATACTGTCGCAAGGATTATTAAAACGTTGCAGAAGAAAAAGAGCGGCGAAGCGAATATGTGTCCGAACGCGCTTATGAGCGATCTGCGGCTCAGCGTTTCGATCGTAAAATTGAGTAAAAAAGCGAGCACCACGCAGGCGATAAACGGAAAACGCGCGAAAAAAGCGCGTATTTTTCTTAAGCCGGAACAAGCGACCAGCGGTATTTTTGAAATTATCGTTTTCATATGATCCATAATAAATGATTCTTATGCTGTAGAGTTGATTAATAAAATAATTATAGCACTTCTTTATATGCTTTTTTTGGATATTATGTTAACAATGCTATGAAAATTTTCGCTTTGGTGGCTTTGCAATTAAAATATTCGCTTGAAAATCAAATGAATGTGTGATATAATTATATTATTGTAAACGATTGTCAAAAGGATGAATGAAGTATCATGAGACTTAATATAAGCGACGGTAACATTCCCGGGACGGTGCTGAAGCGCGAAAAGATGCAGGGAGCGACCGGCGGAGAGCTTCTCGACCGGATATTTTATATAAGCGACGGCATTATGCTTTCGCAGGTGAGGGATATTTCCGGCGTTGACGGTACGACGCTACAAAACTGGGTCAAGCGCGGCTGGGTCGAAAATCCCACAAATAAAATGTACAGCAAGGATCAGCTTGCGCGAATACTTATCATTAATATGATGCGTTCGTCGATCCAGCTCGGAAAAATATCATTTTTGCTTGAGTATATCAACGGAGATACCGAAAAGCACGATGACGATATCGTGCCGGAGTCGCAGCTTTACGATTATATATGCAAGACAATCGACGTGCTTGCGGATAAGAGCGACGATATGACAAACGGAGAGATCGTCAGAGCCGCGATCGAAGACGTTACGGCGGGTTATGTCGAAAATATCGTCGGAGCAAGGGAGCGTCTTTGCAGTTCGCTCGAAGTGATAATAATGTCGTATTACGCCTCGCTTGTCACTCGTTATGCGGACGGGCTGGTCAATCGCATGAACAACGGCGTATATCGCAACAGAAGAAAGCTTTGATGAAACGAAATATCATTGAATATAAATGCGTTGATTCCACGAATTTGAAGATGCGCGAGCTTGTCTCGGAGGAAGCAGAGCTTCAGGATGGGACAGTGATCGCGGCGGATCAGCAGAGCGCCGGCCGCGGCAGACTCGGCAGGAGCTTTTATTCTCCTGTCGGCGCGGGGCTTTATATGTCATATCTAATTAAAAATTGCGATCCCGCGCTTATGCCGTATTATACGCCGTGGACTGCCGTTGCCGTTGCGGAAGCGATCGAGGAGTCGACGGGAGCTTCGGCGGGAATCAAATGGGTGAACGATATAATAATCGGCGAGCGAAAGGTGTGCGGAATACTTGCGGAATCCGTTGTGGATCGCTCCGGCGCACGTCACGCAATCATCGGCATCGGGATCAATCTGCGCGGCGCGCGAGACGCCTTTCCGCCGGATATAGTCGGCAAGGCAAGCTCTCTTGAGGCTGAAACCGGAGTGATATGCTCTCCCCGCGAGCTTCTGTTGGCGATAGCGAGCAGCCTTGACGGCTTTAGCCGTATGAGCGACGCGCGCAAAAGCGAACTTTTTAACGGATACAGATCGCGTTCTGTTTTACTTGACCGAGACGTTGCCGTGATATCGCCGAGCGGCGAACATGAAGCTCATGTTTTGGCGATTGCCGAGAATTATAATCTAATCGTAAGATATTGGGATGGCTCCGAAGGTACGCTTGGGAGCGGAGAGGTCAGCGTCAGAATGAAAAACGGGCAATACATTTGAATTGGAATAGCTTGAGTTTTATAAGGAGGCGATTCTGTGGAAAGATATCAAATTACGGAAAAAGACAAAGAACTGATAGAAATCGGTTTGCAAGTTTTAGAGAATAATTTTGACGATGGCATTTATAATCATACGGTCGGGTGCGCGCTTTTATGTAAAAACGGGGATATCTATAAGGGCGTTAACTGCGACGGTATTCACGGCTCTGCGGAAATTGCAGACAAATGCTGTTTGAGTATTGCCATGATATAAAAGTGATAGTGAACGATGAAAACGGTAATCTGATAAAGGTCCATGCAAGAGATCTGCTTCCGTTTGCGTGGGAACACGTCGTTTACTGAATTTCAAATGTTCGGGTGCGCAAACATCAGCTGAGAAAAATACGCGCTTGCCATGATGCCCGGTGCATAACAAAAACCGACTTGCTTGAATCGCAGGTCGGTTTTGTATTTTTTGTTACCAAAGCGCTTTTTGCGCGGGTGCGTTTTATGTTCGGGGACGATCAGCAGTTATAGCCTTCGCTTCTGAGGATCTCCTCGATCTTCGGAATGAGGTGATCTGCCATTCTGCGAAATCCGCGATCATTTGGGTGACCGCCGTCGACGGTACATTCCGGCGTGAGATCTCCGATGGCGTCCTTCATGTCGAGGAACCAAACCTTATCGTCGCCTGCGGCTTTTGCCGCCTCATAATTTTCGTAAATGATCTTTGCGCGCTCACGGGAGTCTTCGTTAAGCGAATTTGTCGGACGGGTCACGAACAGTATCGGCATTTCGGGTCTGTCGCGACGCACGATCTCGTAGAACGGCTTGTGCGTTGCTCTCAGATTATCGGGAGAGGGCGAATTGTTGTCGTAGCCCATGACAAACAGCGAAAGCTTAGGCATACAGGTGATTATCTTCGCCATATCCGGTTCGCCTTTGCAGGAGCCGTTGAAGCCCCAGTTAATTGTGTTGGCGTCAAAATGGCGCTGAATGAGCGCGGAGTAAAGGTTTCCGGCGTTACTTGCGGCGATTCCGTTTGAAATTGACGAGCCGTAATAGAGGATCGGGTCGGGAATGGTAAACGGTGTAGGCGGTGCGATATACGCGTCCTTGCAAAGAATGACGCGAACGTAGGGGACGGATGTCAGCATCGGCATATAGATCGTCCATTCGCGTTCCTCTCCGACTTCGTTTTCTCCGCGCAGTTCCTGGAAGTAAAGCTCGCCGGGCTTTGAGGGCTGTGCGGTGAACTGAAGTACCTTGTTTTTGCCTACGCCCTCGTAGAATGTAAATCCGTTGCGACCTGCGACGGGAACTTTGTCTTGAGTGCTGTTATATCCGATAAGCGCACGGATTCCTATGAGCTTTGAATTTGTGCGAAAGCGAAGAACGCCGCCTGTCGTTTGGCTCGCACCCCAGACGGTTACGCCTGTATTGACCTGGATCTTGTCGAGAATATTATCGGGAAGACGGCAGTAGGTTTTGTTTGTTTCGTGGAAAGGGAAGCCGTCAACGGATATCGGCGTGTAATTCGGGTCGAGGAGAGCGACGGGGACATTTTCCTTGCCGTGATAGTTAATAAAATCTATAACATTTTGACCGCCGAGGTAGCCTGGGTCGATGACTTTTTTTTCGTAATGCATAGTGTAAATTCAACCTTTCAATTAATATCAATTACGGCTCCGCCTGCCAGCCGCGATCTTTCAGCTGCAAGCGCGACCAGGTGGCTTTCAACGCTGACGTCGATGGATGTGAGCGTGCCTTTGTTTTCGAAAGATTCGCCGGAGGCGATATCAACAAGATCGCAGATCATGCGGTAATCTCCGCCGCCGTGACCCGAAAAATCGTCGGTGAGCGTAGACACATCGATGATTTCACGTTTTTTATCTCTGCCGAATATTCCGACGTCTATCGTATTTGCGTTCATGTCGGCGATAATATCACCGTGTGTGCCCATGATCTTTGTGTATCTGTAATTATCTTTTGAGAATGCGCACATTGTGAAATTGACGGTTACATCGTCGTCGAGCAGCATATTTACGACTTGATGATCAACGACGTTATTGTCGCAGTGATATACGCATCTGCCGTAAGGTCCGCGCTTGAGAGCTTCGGTCACGTTTTCAAGATCGCAGTCCGGATGAACGATGTCGAGCGGCCAGCCGTGCATACCCGCCGCGGCGCTTTTCAGATAGCAATCTTCTACGCTGTACGGGCAGGTGTGGATATGCGGGCATCCGTCGAGGCAATATTCAGTCGCGCCGTCGGGAGCGTTTTCGGACCTGAAATGCTTTAGCGAACCGAATGAAGATACTTTCAGGCAACGCTTGCCTGCGAGCCAAAGCAGAATATCCATATCATGACAGCATTTTGCCAAAATCATGGGGCTGCTTTCGTCGGAATTGCGCCAATTGCCGCGCACAAAGCTGTGGGCTTGATGCCACCATGCAACGTTTTCGATAGCCTGTATCGACACTACGTCTCCGATCGCCTTGCTGTCTATGATCTCTTTCAATTTTTGATAAAATACCGTGTACCTGAGAACGTGACACACAACTACCTGCCGATTATTTTCGCCGGCGACTGCTGCGATCTCGCGAAGCTCGGCTTCGTTTGGAGAAATGGGCTTTTCGAGAAGCAGATGATAGCCTTTTTTCAGCGCGGGTATTGCGTGAGAATAGTGCTGTTTATCTTGTGTGCAGATAAATAAAATATCTGCCAGCTTGTCTTGCTTGAGTAGCTCCTCGGCGGAAGCGAAGGTTTTGACATCGCCGAGGGAAAAATCGTTTTTGTATCTTTCGATCTTGTCGGGAATTATATCCGCTATCGCGGTGATCTTGACTTTATCGCCAAGCCTCTTTAAGCACGAGGCGTAGGTCCTTCCTCTGCCTCCGAGCCCCGCTACCGCAACTGTGATTATCTTATTGTTCATAATGATCTCCCGTTGAATGCTGTCGTGCTTGTTCAGTCGAATGCAAGCGGAGTCGAGGGGATACCGCGTCTCGGCTCTGCCATCATCGGCGCGACAGTTTCTTTCCAGGTCAGGTAATGCGCGGTCTCTTTGTGACGCTTTGCGGAGACTTCGTCGCTGTATACCTCGTAAAGTATAAACTTAGGAGTGTTGTCGTTTACGTGAAGAAAATCAAAGCGAATATTTCCTTCTTCTTTCCTTGAGTTTGCCTGGTTGATCTTGGTCGCCTCGATGAATTTGTCTATGTATTCCGGTTTGACCGATATCATTACTACTGTCGCTAACATATCTTATTCCTCTACAACCTTGAAAAATTCGATCTGTTCGCCGCCGGGGCCGAGAACGAACGCGATATTGATCGACATATCAACGGGCGAGGCGTTCAAATGTACGACCTTGGGGAGCGTGTGGGGCTTTGCGCCTGCCGCGATAGCTTTGTTGTATGCGTCGTCAACATCGTCAACTCTTACGGCAAAATGAATATATCCCGTGTCGTTGAAAACGGTATCGCTTTCGCCGCGGAAAAGCTCAAGGAGTCCGCCGTCGCCGAGATCGAGCATTACGATCTCATGACCTTCGCTGCCCCAACCTGTGAATACCTTGTAGCCGAGTCCCTCCGTGTAGAATTTGAGTGATTCGTCGAAATTCTTCACCTTCAGCGCGATGTGATGAAATCCGAGATTTTGTATTTTTTCGTTAGCCATAAATTTATCCGTCCTTTGAAATGTTGTGTTGTGATGTGTATTGTAAACGCAAATAATGCGCGTTTATCAGTTTGATTGTCGCCTTCAAAGCCGTCAAGCTGCGCTGGTATGCGGAGCATACGGCGGGCGAAAGCCCGAAAAGGCTTGCAAGGCAAGACTTACTGCGCTTATTAAACCATGCCGCAAAAATGTGTGCTTGTACGGACATTTTTGCAAAGCCGTCAAGCTGCGCTGGTATGCGAAGCATACGGCGGGCGGAAGCCCGAGAAGGCTTGCAAGGCAAGACTTACTGCGCTTATTATACCATAATATAGTTGAATCGTAAAGTGTCGTTCGTCAATTCACAAAAAATTAATAAAATATGTCATTATACCATCTTGCCGAACGGTGAACGTTGGTGTATAATATACCATGTGGGAATTTGGTGTTATGCCGATTTTCGACACTCATAATTCCGAAAAATATAAATCATATACATGAAAGGATACGAACATGACAAACAACAAATACGTTCTTTCTTGGATCGACGAAATGGCTGCCATGACTCAGCCCGATAAGATCGTTTGGATCGACGGCTCGGAAGAACAGGCTGACGCACTCAGAGCAGAGGCTTGCTCCACAGGCGAAATGATCAAGCTGAACGAGGAGCTCCTCCCGAACTGCTATCTCCATCGCACAGCGGTAAACGACGTCGCTCGTGTTGAGGGAAGAACATTTATCTGCACCTCCAAAAAAGAGGACGCAGGCAATATCAACAATTGGATGGCTCCCGCTGACTGCTATGCTAAGCTCTCCGCTCTTTACAAGGGCTCTATGAAGGGCAGAACAATGTATGTCATTCCTTACTCCATGGGTATTGTAGGCTCCGACTTCGCAAAGTACGGAATCGAGCTGACCGACTCCATTTACGTTGTTCTTAATATGCTCATCATGACACGCGTCGGCACGAACGTGCTTGAGGCTCTCGGCGATGACGCAGGCTTTATCAAGGGACTTCACGCGAAGGCTGATCTTGATGAGGAAAATCGCTACATATGCCACTTCCCCGAAGATAACACGATCTGGAGCGTAAACTCCGGTTACGGCGGA
>CAYXNQ010000005.1:0-23518 GCA_964466545.1 uncultured Lachnospiraceae bacterium
AAGATATCGGTTGAGAAGATCATTCCGGACAGATCGCTTTCGCTTCTTGAAGCGGCGATAAATGTAAACGGATTCAAAACGCTCGGTCCGGATACTTGGACCGGTCCTCTGATCGAGGCGGTCGGAAAATCGCACGGATTTACTATGGATATGCCGATAGAGGCTTATTCCGAGGGCGCGCTGAACGCCTTGCTTTACGGCACGGGCGATGAGACCTATGATGTTATAAGATATTTCGGAGGCAGAGGAAGCCGACAGAGCGCAAAATTTGCGGGAATCGTCGGAATAATGGAGCAAAGAATATCGGGCGCAGGCGGAGAATTTGCCGGCGAAGCGGATTATTACGAGCAATTTCTTGAAGAAAACGATTGCCGCGAATGTCACGGGGCGCGATTAAATCCGGCTGCGCTGTCCGTAACGGTCGGCGGGATCAATATAGACGCATTTTGCCGAATGTCCGTGCGTGACGCGCTTGATTTTGTGAATCGGCTCTCGTTCGATGACGGCGAGGCAGTGATAGCGCGAGATATCGTCAAGGAGCTGAAATCGCGGCTTGGATTTTTGGTGTCCGTCGGACTTGATTATCTCACTCTTTCAAGACGTGCCGGCACGCTGTCGGGCGGAGAGGCGCAGAGGATACGCCTTGCCACGCAGATCGGAAGCTCGCTTGCGGGAGTGCTGTACATTCTCGATGAACCGAGCATAGGATTGCATCAGCGGGATAATTCCAAGCTGATCGCAACGCTGAAAAAGCTTAGGGATATCGGAAACAGCGTTATCGTCGTCGAGCATGACGAGGAGACCATGCTGGAATCCGATTATGTTATAGATATTGGACCGGGAGCGGGCGTTCACGGCGGCAGTGTCGTTGCGGCGGGTACGCCTGACGATATTATGAAGTGTGACGCTTCGATCACCGGAGCGTATCTTTCCGGCAAAAGAATTATCAAAACTCCTGCACTCAGACGCGCGGGAAACGGCAATTACCTCGAAATAATCGGCGCGGCAGAAAACAATCTGAAAAATGTAGATGTCAAGATACCGCTTGGCTGTTTCGTATGCGTCAGCGGAGTTTCCGGTTCGGGAAAATCTTCACTTGTGAATATGATACTTTACCGAACGCTTGCGGCTAAGCTAAACGGAGCGATTACTTGGCCGGGAAAATGCAAAGAGATCAGAGGAATTGAGCATCTTGATAAGATAATCGCTATCGACCAAAGTCCGATCGGCCGCACTCCTCGCTCCAATCCTGCGACATATACGGGTCTGTTTACCGATATTCGCGAGCTGTTCGCGAAAACGCCAGCCGCAAAGATCAGAGGATATAATTCCGGCAGATTTTCGTTCAATATAAAGGGCGGAAGATGCGAAGCGTGCGAAGGCGACGGCGTAAGAAAGATAGAGATGCACTTTTTGCCTGACGTATATGTGACGTGCGATGTTTGTCACGGAAAGCGTTACAATTACGATACGTTAGAGGTGAAATACAAAGGAAAGAGCATTTCTGATGTTCTTGAGATGACGGCGGAGGAGGGAAGCGCGTTCTTTTCCGATATACCGAGGATCGCGAACCGACTTAGAACGCTTTGTGACGTAGGTCTCGGATATATTAAGATCGGGCAATCGTCCACAACGCTGTCGGGAGGCGAGGCTCAGCGAGTTAAGCTCGCAACGGAGCTTTCAAAACGCTCTACCGGAAGAACGATCTACGTGCTTGACGAGCCTACGACCGGACTTCACACCTATGATGTAGAGCGGCTCATTGAGGTGCTTCAGCGCCTCGTTGATCTCGGAAATACAGTTCTTGTGATCGAGCATAATCTTGATATGATCCGCGTTGCAGATCACGTGATAGATCTGGGACCTGAGGGCGGAGACGGCGGCGGAAACGTTGTTGCCATCGGAACTCCGGAGGAGATCGCAGAGGTGCAGGAATCGTACACGGGTCAATATCTGCGGCGCGCGCTTGATTTTTGCGAAAAGCACCGCAACGGTTAAAACAGTATAAAACGGCGATCTTGCCGTTAAAAATAAAGGAGATAAATATGCAATACATTATTGACAGCGCACACGTTGAAAAGATACAAAAGTGCGTAGATTATTACCCTATCGACGGAGTTACAACGAATCCGACTATTATCTCGAAGGAGAAAAAAGATTTCAAGAAGCTGCTCGGCGAGATATCCGAGATCATCGGCAAGGACAGAATGTTCCACATTCAGACAACATCGTCCGAATACGAGGAAATAGTAGCCGAGGCGGTAGCGCTCAAGTCGATCATCGGCGAGAATTTCTTTATCAAGATCCCGATCTCTGCGCCGGGGCTTAAGGCTACGACAGAACTCAAGCGCCGCGGAATCAACGTTACGATGACCGCTATATTCACACAGCAACAGGCTCTTATCGCGGCAAAGGCAGGCGCGGATTATGTTGCGCCCTACATCAATCGTCTTGATAACATCGTATCTGACGGTGTTCACGTTGTAAGCGAGATCGTAAATATGTTCAATTACTATGACGTTAAGACAAAGGTCTTGGCGGCAAGCTTCAAGAACGTTGAGCAGGTCCATAAGGTAGCGATGGTCGGCGGCCATGCTGTCACGATAAATCCCGATCTGTTTGATCAGCTTATTTACCACCCGCTCACATACTATGCGGTAGACGATTTCGATAAAGACTGGGAATGTGTATACGGCGATAAGAAGATACTCGATCTTCTTAAGTGATCTCAGCTTGATGGGGAGAGAAAGGAGAAGGACATATGGGAAGATTGCTCGGCGCATATGACAGCGATGAGCTTGATCGCCCGGATCTTAACAAATGTCCGGATTGCGGCTGCTTTTTTGCGCAGGATAATTGCCCGCTTTGCGGAAAGCTGTGTCCTGACGAAATGCGAGCCGGAAACAGACGCCCCGTCAAGAAGCGAAAAAAACGTGATTCCGCCGGCGATCGCGTGATCTTTGTGGAATGGTATCACAGCTGGTGGGCTATAACGCTTGCCATGATCTTTATGCCGATTGTCGGGATCGCCCTGCTTTTGACCAGTCCGCACAAAAGATCCGCTAAGATTACTTTCGGTGCGATCGCGATAGCCTATGCGATAGTTTCTACCTTTGGCATTGGCACGATCGTCGGCAAAATTGCCGGAATCTTTGATAAGCCCGTAAACACATCGCTGTCCCGCGAGGAGTACATAGAGAAAACGGAGTCTGTTACGCCGGAGGATTATTTCAGGCGAGCGTCCGATTATGACGGGAAATACGTATCTATGCGGCTTTGTGTCGTCAGAAAGATTACCGACATTGATGCCTATAACGCGGGAGACCGATATTCCTCATACTATGTTTGCCGTGATGAAAACGGCGGTATGTTTGAGATATTGATACGCGACTGTATTCAGGGTGGCAGCTTGAATCTTCTCGCCGGAGATATCGTAACGGTATACGGAGAGGGAGCGGGCGAGGCGCTGATATACGATCTTGACTATACGGCATATTCCGCGCCGTGCGTGAATGTTGCGTATATTTCCGTGGAATCATTTGAATAATAAAAACAAGCACAGTCGGAGATCGGCTGTGCTTTTTGCTGTTTTATATTCAGTCGCGCGTAATTTTTATGCTTCCGGTAGTGGTTGTGATCGAACATATGGCTGAGCTGTCGTCGATATTTTCGGGAATATTGATCGAGCCTACCGTTGTGGACGCTGAAATATTT
Source organism: uncultured Lachnospiraceae bacterium (assembly GCA_964466545.1). GTDB lineage: Bacteria > Bacillota > Clostridia > Oscillospirales > CAG-272 > CAYXNQ01. The sequence continues at coordinate 3,715 of CAYXNQ010000005.1, forward strand.
ACATTGCCCGATATGCTTCCTGATACGCTGCCTGTCGTAGTTACGATGCTCATTACGGGAGACGCGGCGCAATGCTCAAGGTTAACGCTTCCCGTTGTTGAGGTTATCTTGATCGATGAAGCGGCGGAAAAGCGACTCAGCGTTACGCTTCCTGTTGTTGCTGAGAGCGAGAATGTATTGCATTTTACATCGGATAGTCTTACGCTGCCGGTTGACGATTCAACGTCGAGATTGTTTTCAATATCGGCGGAATTGATCGTAGTCGAACCTGTTGTGACCTTTACGTGCAGATCTTTTGCCGAAAGCTCGTTAAGCTTGACCGAGCCTGTTGTGCAGGTGATATCGACCTTTCCGGAGCAAACGGCATTGCAGGATGTAGTTCCGGTCGTTTTGTTTACGGTGATCTTGCCGAACGTGAAGCCCTTCGGAATATCGGTGCTGCCGGTAGTTTGCTTTACTGTCAGTGCGGAATAAAGTCTGTCTGCCGGAATACTTACGGTGATCTTCGGCGCGGTTACGTACAGTCCGATGTGATCGTACCATTTTCTTGTGTCGCGACTTTTTATCGTAAGCGTGCCGTTTGTTACGGATACATCGTTTTTCAGTTTATCGGAATCCTCGGTGGTAACGGTGATATTATCGCTTGACGATAAAACGAACCTGATGTCCGCGCTTTCTGTGTCGATACAGATCTTATCAAAATCTTCGGTTATTTCATGGATCGTTTCGGTATATTTCATTGTATTCAACTCCCTGTAATCAATATTGAATTGCATTGCGATCAGAGCGCCGACAATAGCGGCAAGTCCGAGCGCCGCGAGGACAAGTGCGATAATGATTGCGATTTTTGTTTTCGTTTTCATGCGGCGGCTTCCTTTCTTTTTACTCGTGATGAAATGCCGGCGAAAAGCTTTTTAATTAGTAACGCGCAGATAGCGGTGAGCTTTATGCAGCATATCACGGAAAGTATGGTTATTCCGGATATGAATAACGCTGTTCCGAACAGCAGGATTGCATAGGCGAAGCTGCCGAGAAAGAGCTTTGAAAATCCGGCGATGACGGCGGTAACAGCTGAAGCGCATAGCGAGACGCAGACAAACCATGCAACAGCTACCATAGTCCACAGCAGAACAAAGGCTGTGATAGCCAGCGCGGCGGCTGTGACGGCAAGCGAAAGCCAGATCGGAGATCCGACGATAAGCATAACGATTATCCACGGCCTCATTCCCGATCGCTTTTCGCGAGTAGCTGACGGGCGTTTCCCCTCAAATTCGGATAAGATTTGCTCTGCGATCTCCTTTGGCGTTCCGAGCGCGCTCACCGCGTCGGCTTCTTCGACTCCGTCTTCTATCCTATCGTTTATGATCTCGCCGTAGTATTCCAGGGATTCTTTGGCGTCGCTTTCCGGAAGCTCACGAAGCAGATGCTTTAGGTCGCCGAGGAATTCTGTTTTAGTCATCGGTTTTTGCCTCCTTGGTAATAAATTCGTAGATCGACAAGATCTCTTTCCAATCTGACTTGAAATCTTCTATACGGGCGAGTCCCGCTTCTGTGATATGATAATACTTGCGAAGCCTGCCGTTGTGCTCGGCTGTTCTGACTGTCAGCAATTCTGCGCCCTCAAGCCGCCGGAGTATTGGATACAGCGTCGATTCCGATATTTGCACAAACGGGCGCATATCCTTAACTATCTGATATCCGTAGGAATCGCGATTCTTGATCGCCGCAAGCACACATACGTCGAGTAGCCCTCGCTTCATTTGAATATCCAACGCTTCACCTCCGTTATTCTTTGCTACGCATAATATTATACCATGCATAGTATTGTGTGTCAATAGGTATTGCGAAAAATTATAAAATCGAAAATCCCGCGTTCTCGTCCGAGAGCACGGGATTTTGTATACTTGTATGCAGATCAGTCTTTGATATTGAATTGATCGTTGTAATCGAAGATTTCCTGTGCGACTTTCTTAACTCTGAGGAAATCGTTTACGATCGGGTCGATCGCAAGAGCGGAGGCGAGCTTGTTTACGTCGTGCTCCATAGCGGCTTCCATAAACAACTCCTCGCGGAGTGCCTGCGGGCGAACGATCGCGTCAACGACCTTAGGCATAGGCGGAGTCATTACAGGGTGAATACCTGTTGCGTCGATATTTACCAGTGTTTCTACTACTGTGCCGAGCGGCAGATTGGGAACCTGACCGTCATTGCGGTAGTTGAGTACATCGTAGAAAGGCTTTCCGCCGTGAAGAGCGGCGATAGCCTCGTCGATGACTTCGCCGTGGCGATTACAATCGGCAACCTCACCGGCTTTGATCTTGTTCTGGATATTTTCGCGCAGACGTGTTGCCGCCTTAACTCTGTCGTCGATTCTGTCATAATGCATACCGAATTTTTCGCGGAGTTCGGGAGTACCGATCGCCTGATAATAGAATTCGCCGCAGTGCTCGTCCGAAAGACCGGGCATATATCCGAGAATATCCCACAAGATGAAGCGGATTCTCTGATTTTCGCGACCTGCGAAGGGATCGTCATACTCGATCGTGTGACCGCGCCAAGCAGCTTCGATCATACCTTTGTCGCGCATGATCTGCAGAGCGTCTTGCCCCTTGTATTTGATATCGAGCATGAATGAGCAGTGGTCAACGCCAGATACAACGAAGCTTACGTCGTCGAAGCTGTCCGCGCCGAAGTACGGAAGAAGTATCTCAAGATGATTCTTGATGCCGTGGCAGAAGCCCATTGCTTTAACGTTTTCGTATTTCTCAACGCAGCGTGTGAGAGCTGTGAGCGGATTTGTTACGTTAAGGAGCATAGCGCCGGGGCAGAGACGATTCATTGCCTTGGCGATCCTGACAAATTCGGGGACGTGGCGGACTGTACGCGACGCGCCTGCGACGCCGGATTCGCTTCCTTTGATATTGTAAAATCCGTTGCGACGTGCTATACGGTGGTCTTCAAGCTCGGCTTCGAGACCGCCGTGAGATATTGCAACCATTACGTAATCCGCTCCGTAAAGCGCTTCTTCAAAATTCAGCGTCTTTGTGAGAGTGATCGCGTGATCGGGATACTTGATGTTTGCGCCCTGGCAGAAGCCGTAGATCTCATTGAGAGCGAACTCATTGATATCGTAGAGGCAGAGCTCAGTCTCGCGACCGAAAAACTGATTGTTTAGAAGGTTTGAAAACATTCCGGAAGCCCAAGAATAAGAGCCGCCGCCGATCATTGTAATTTTCATGACTTGACATACCTTTCTTTTTATAAATTTTATCGTTTATACGAACATTGAGCATTGTCGCTTCACGTTGTTGCGACGTTTCTGTACGCGGTCATTATACAACAATTTGTAATGAAATGCAAGATGGTTTTGACTTTTTGATGTAAATTTCGTTTCAACGATTCAGTATTACGTCGCGGAATTCCTTCGGATTCGGCATAAGCTCTACAGTCTCGTGATAGAAGAACGTGAACACTGAATATGCGAAAAGCTCGTGAGCTGCGTGAGTCGGAACGTTATCGGAGGTAAAGTAGCTGTCCCACATTTCGATTCCGCGGGGAAATGATTCCGCAAAGTCTATGTATGCGACGCCGAGTTTGTCGAGCATAGCGGTAGCGGCGCTTTTTGCCGGATAAGAATCGGTCTTGTATTCGGCATTTGTTGAAAGTACGGCGATGATCTCGCAACGCGGATAAGCGTCGTTCAGCTTTAAGATCAATTCTCGCAGAGAGTTTGCGGATTCTTCGGGCGAAAGTCCCGCAAGCTGATCTCCGAGCGTGGTGTCTATGAGCAAGAGATCCGGAGCGGAGGCAAGCTCGATATTTTCAAAGCTGTCAGAGCGCGCGTCTTTCGCGCTGAGATCGGTGAGAGTTACGGTAGCTGCGGTGAATGTCTCCTTGACGAGATCGGAAAAATCTTTTTGCCAAGGGTCCATTCCCGTTTCCGCGCAAGAGCTACTTCCGCCGAGCACGGTGATATTGAGTTTGTTATTTACGGCGAGACGACGGAATGTATTGTGAAGATACGATTCATCGTATTCCTTCAGTACGAAGATGACGGAATATGTGATGGATCCGCTTGTGACAGTAGCTACGCCGTCCGTGGTTTTTGCCTGTACAACAGTCGGCGGATTTATATATCCTGCCTCGTGATATACCGCTTCTATCTGCGGCGGGGTTGTGTTGCCGGCGGAAAGCTCGACCGTATATGTGAGTTTTGTCTTGTCAAAATCCTTCAGCTTTTCTCCGTTGACTTTGATGCCGGTGATCTCGGCGTCGGTTTTGAAAAGCGAGCATGAGCTTAAAAACGTCGCAGTAAGTATCAGGATAGCGAGCGCAAAGCTTATAGAAATGCGATGTGTCTTATACATTTTGTAATATCTCTTTCGGACATGTGTTCGTTTTTTCCGCAAGGCCGATCACAAAATCGCAAACGTCTCTCGTTGAATTCGGGTGTCTGATCTCGTCGATAGCCTTTTTCATCAGCTCGGCTCTTTGCGGGTGAGTCATAAATTGGTATACCACTTCGGATACCGGAGCGGTAATGTCGGCGCTCATAGCTGCGCCGTGATTCAAAAGAAATTCCGTATTCCGTATTTCCTGTCCGGGAATAGGATTTACGATTATCATCGGCAAACGCTTGGCGAGCGCTTCGGAGGTAGTCAGACCGCCGGGCTTGCTGATGATGCAGTCGGCGGCGTCCATCATTACTTCGATATTGTTGACGAAGCCGTTGTTCAAGACCTTATGCTTGAATGTCATCGAATCTATCTTCTTTTTCATGGTCTTGTTATTGCCGCAGACCGATATCATCTGAAATCCGCCGGGAATATCTATCGTGTCAATGTTTGCGATAGTTTTTGCCATATGTCCGTAGCCCATGCTTCCGCCCATTATGAGTATCGTGGGCAGAGCGGGATCGAGACCGAGGCGCGCCGCGGCTTCTTCACGTGAAAGCGAGGTCGAAAACTTGGGATTTATCGGTATTCCGAGTGGAACTATCTGTTCTTCCGAGAAGCCTTTTTCTCTTGCCTGATACGACAGCGCCTCGGATGGCGTGATAACGTAATCACTGTGGAGACACTCCTCCCAATACGGATGGAATCTGAAATCCGTGAGTATTCCGACGGTCTTGCAGGATATTCTTCCTTTTACCTTCAGCAGATCGAGTATCAAGCCGGCGAACGGATGCGTATAAATGATCGCGTCGGGCGCGTACTGCTTGATATATTTATAGATATCTCGTGTGAACGCGCGGTTGAGGAATCTTGCGGGGGATTTTTCGTTTGCGTTGTAGCGTCGTCTTTCCGCTAAGCCGTAGCCGATCTTAAACACCGGCTTGACCGGTCCGGAGATGAAAAGATAGGTGTCGTTTATCACCTTTGCCAGCTCTTTGGATATATAAGCAAAGGTGTCGAGTATGTCGCATTTAACATTCTTGCTTTCTATATACGCCTTCATTGCTTTTGCTGTGGAATTGTGTCCTTCGCCCGCGGTAACGGACATGATCAGGATCTTCATTTGCAGTCTCCTTTCGCGATCTTATTTTTTTATTTATAAATATTTAATTGTTTTCGCCTTTGCAGTATTCTTCAAGCTTAAGCATTCTGTCGAAGATCAGCTTTGTGGCGTTTTCGTATTCCGCCGAGCCTCCGCTTTGAAAATTAAATTCGTCGTTCTTTATAACGCTACCGAAAACGACGCGCGTTTTGCGAAATATATGAGTTTGGCGTGACGCCGTGTCGATATATGCGGGAACTACGTCACAGCCGGAGCGGTATGCGAACATCGCAACTCCGTTTTTGAAGCTCGTATCTTTGAGCGATACGTGCGGGCAACGTGTTCCCTGCGGGAATATTCCGATGACTTCGCCGTTTTCAAGAAGCTCAAGCGTGTTTTTTACGGCTTTCATATCTGCGCCGCCGCGCTTGACGGGAAATGCTCCGAGCGCTCTCAAAAACCAATTGAATATCGGTATTTTGAACAGCTCGGCTTTTCCCATATATCTGAGTCTGCGTCCGCGGATAGCTCCCGATATTGCAAATACGTCTGAGAAGCTCGTGTGATTCATACAAATGATATATCCGCGCCCGCAATCCTTCGGAGGCAGATTTTCTTCGCCTTCCGTTTTCAGACGGTAGCATGCCGATACGGGACGAAAGAATATTGTATAAAGAACCTTGTAGAAGCTCATAACAGTCCCTTTTCTTTTATCATCGCCAGTACCGCGTTTACTGATTGCTCGAAATTCAGCTCGGAATTGTCGAACAGCACCGCGTCGCTCGCGGGTATCGCGGGAGCTATGCTGCGCGAGGCGTCGCGGCTGTCACGCTCGTTTATATCGCGGAGTATATCCTCGTAGCTTTGTGGAGTGCCGCGCATTTCAAGCTCCTTGTATCTTCGCGTTGCTCTTGCTTCCGGTGTGGCGGTCAAGAAAAGCTTGAAATCCGCGTCGGGCATTATTACGGTTCCGATATCTCTGCCATCGATTATCACGTTTCCGCGCCGCGCCATGCTTTGCTGAAGCTCAGAGAGAAGTAAACGTACCTCTGGGATCGCGGATACCTTTGAAGCGGCGTCCGACACTTCGGGAGTGCGTATCTTTGCGGTAACGTCGTCGTTGTCGATATATACGTGCTGTGCGCCGTCGAGATATTTTAGTTCCGGAGATAATATGGGCAATGCCGCGATAACCGCCGCCGCGTCATCGGGGCGGATTCCGCGGTTGAGCATTGCCAGACCGACTGCACGGTACAGTGCGCCGGTATCCAGGTAAACGAGAGACAGCTTAGCAGCGACCGCGCGCGCAAGCGTACTTTTTCCTGCTCCGCCGGGTCCGTCTATTGCGATTTTCATAAATTAATAATCCGTTGCTTTCTGAAAAAATGATTTTTATTGCTCGATTCAGAGCGCTTTGTAAGCGGCCTCGATCTTGCAGACATACATCATGTGATAGTCCTTTAGCTTATAATGCTCAAGCATTGCCGGATCTACGAAGGCATTTTCTTCGAGCGGAGCGGCATACAGCTTGCGGCAGTCGAGGACGATACGCGCTTCGGACGGATAAGCCGTGCCGGCGTCTGTGTGCGATACGGTGAGACCGGCTTCCTTGAATTTGTCGCCGTCTTTGCCGCTCGTTGTTCCGCAAAGGCGAAGCGCGGAGCGATAGCTTTCGTCAAAGAAGGAAAGCGAGAGTTTGTCTGTTTTTTCCGTAAGAGTGAATGTGTATCTTTGCGGTCTGATAAAAACAAATGCTACGGGACAGCCCCAAAGAACGCCGACGCCTCCCCAGCTTGCCGTCATTGTATTTACGACGCCGCCGTTTTCGGCTGTGACAAGCATCCAATCCTTGCCGATCAGCTTAAAAGGATTGTCGGTGATTTCTTCGGGCGATATTTTTACTAAATTTGCCATAGATCGTAGCCCCTTTCGTATGTCGGGCGCGGCGCATCAGAAATTCACGCCGTTATAGCCCCAGTTTGAGATCTCCTCGTATTTGATATATATGCGCTCTCCGGCAATGCCAAGCGCTTTTTCGAGAATTTCCGTTGCTTTTTCGGTGAGTGCGTCGTATTCGCTTTTTTTCGCGGCTCCGAAAAGCTTGATCTCGCAGTAGGCGCAGGGCTCGTTTGTGCCGGAAAACCAAAGTCTGCATGAATCTTCAAATTCGCACATCAGCCAGCGCTCTGTCTTTCCGCTGACGAGCGATATTGCTTCGCCAAACTCGCGTTTGATCGCTTCTTCGGTTTCACGGGATATCGTCTTGTTCGTTTTTGTGATAATATACGGCATAAAAGCTTCCTTTCAAGGTCAGTGATTTTGTCTGTTGTAGATATAGTAGTTACCGTCAATGTTTCTGAAGTACAGAGTCATATCGATAAAATCCTTGTAGTCGTCGGCGCCCCAGCGATGCAGTAGGTGTGTGACCGATACGCGACATGAGAATGTATTTTCGTCGTATCTGTAAAATTCAGCGGCGCTCTCACCCTCGAAGCTCCAAGAATAGTGAGAAACTACGAACATATTTTCTACCGTGCGGATCATCTCATAAAGCTCTGTTCCGTATTCAAAATATCCGGATATAGAGCCGAAATATGAGTCGCCCTGCATATATACGGCGTAAGCTTTAACGATGTCTATGACTTTTTCGCGCCATTCGGCTTCAAGCTCCGCGTCGTAGGGGATCGCCGCGGTGTAAACGCCTTCTCCGTCGTCAGTCACGGCGCAATCAACGCCCGTCGGCGTTTTTACCTCAAGGCTCGGCTGATAAAACAATCCGGTGACTTCATATCTTTTCAGCGTGATACCGTTTACGCCGTTCGGCATATAATCGCAGCTGTCTGTCTTGATATCGCTTTCCGTGATATATTTATCGTCTACCGCCGTGCCGTTCAGATACAGCTGCGCATTTGACGGTACGGTGACGGATACGCATTCAACGGGATTATAGTAAAGCTCAAGATCGGCGAGCGCATAGTGATCGAAGCGTGAGTCTTCCGACGGCTCGGATTCAAGCGTGAAGGTGCATATCTTGACGTCTCCCATCTTTACGATATACTTGCACACGGAGGCGTCAACGCCGGATGTGACGCTGTAGTAAGAAAGCTCGCCTTTGTTTTGTTCGCCGAGGTATTTTACGAGCGTATCCTTTGTTTCAAATTCAGACAGCTCGTAGCCCGCGATGTCGAGCAGGGAGCCGTAGTCTATTCCGTTTGCGAAATACCGCTCGTATATCGATTCCGCTACATATTTCGGTTGCGCGTCTTCATATTCTTTGAGAAGCTCTGCGAGAAGACCGGCGGTTATGGCTACGGCAATTATAACGAGCGCGATAACGGAAAAATATATTGTATAAAATAGTGGGAAACGCTTTTTGGTCGTTTGGTTCATTTGCAAACTCCGGATATTACGATTTTAATTTACAGGCGATACGGCAAAGAAGGTCGGCATAGTTCTCGGATTTGTGAACGCTTTATAGCGATTTACGATCCCCTTGAGCTGATACTGATCGAGAGCCGAGGTATCTACCTTATATTTTGTATACCAATCGCGGTAATACATCATAGCGGAGGAGCCGCCGTCGAGCATACCCGCGGATACCGCGCCGTATGACACCATTATGTCTATGATATCGTTGCGCGTCGCGCCGATGCTGCTTGCAGTCCTGCCGTCTGTTACGACCATTATAACAGTGCCGTCCGCGCGCTGACCGATCGCAGTGCGCTGAGCCGCTCCCGTGTTGCCGTCTGCGTAGTGGAGCTTGATATTATCTCCGTCTTGTTCGATCAGCAGATTTCCCCATTGGAAAGATACGGCGTCGCGTATACCGAGTGCTTCCGCCTCGGAATATGTTATGCTGTTTTTGACGATCAAACGGTTCTCGCTGTTGAAGCCGATAAAGGTTCGCGGAATATTATCGTTCCACACCATATCGCCTTTTGAATATGTCAGACCTATCGGAGTATCGCCGAGGCTGAAGCCGTTGTCAACGTATTCGCCAGCGTTGATCACGGCGACTGCGCCTTCGCGATCGGCTATGTCAAATATGCGAAGCCCGTAACGGTTTTCCTGAGAAAAATCGCACGAAGTCGCCACGTATATTCTTGATGGATCTTTAATAAGAAGCACATAGGCTTTATAGGTCGCGCCGTTTATCGTTTCGTATATCATTCCGTCTTGCGCCGCCGCCCATTCGTCCTCTGTGGGATTGTTGGGACTGTCGGAATTATTACCGTAATTGCCTGCCGGAATTATATCTATCGTTACCTCTTGGCTGGCGTCCCAGATTGCGTCTATGGTCTTCTGGTCGAGGAAAAGTCTGGGGACCCATTTTGTTGCGCTTGCCTGAAGCGCGGATAAAACGAGCTTATCGCGGATAGTAACGCTCGGACCGACAGCGATCGTCATAAGCAATGCGTAAAGCGAGCCGACCGTTAATACGATAGCGGTCAACAGGCAGAGCAAAACGCGGCGAACGACCGTGCCCGCCGTGAGCTTACGTGCGGTTGCGCCGTTTGACGCGGCATCGGATTCCGGCTTCTGTATTTTCCGCGCCGATCTTGCGCTTGACGCGCTAACTGCGGAGCTGTTTCGCGGAGCTGATTCGACTGCTTGCTTCAAATCGTCGCGTGACGCGGAGGCGGTATTGCTTTTGCGCACGCTGATATCGTTACGCGCGGGAGTTACGCGCTTTTCCGCGACTGTTTGCGGTTTATCCGTCGCTTCGTCGTGTATTTGAGATTTGCGCTTTGACGGAGACTTGATCTGCTGAGCTTTCGGGGTGATTCTCTTTACCGCGATAGCGTTGTCGTCGTAGTCATAGCCCGGCTTGCGATTGCGAGTCGGCTGTGCAGCTCTGTTCCGGGCTGACGCGTCGTCAGCTTTTGATCTTTTGAAGCCCGGAATATCTATATTGTCGTCGAGATTATTATTGCGGGGGGAGGAATTCATTATTATTTATCCTTTCGGGAAGAAGGTGCAAATACCCAATTTTGCTGTATTCTGAAGCTTGCCAGATACATCAAAATGTCTATTATTATCTTGATCAGATTTACGAAAAATGTATGCAGATTCGGTATTAAGAACGACACAAGCTGCATGGAGCCTGCGGATATAACGAGTATTGAGGCGGCAAGTATATAATACCGCGCGATCGTTCTCGACAGCTTGTCCGTATTTTTGAATACGGTCTTTTTGTTGACCGTGAAATTGAATAAGCTTGATATTACCCTTGCGATGACAGCAGATATTGACGCCGTGTAGATTCCGGTGAAGCTGAAAAGAATAAGAAAAACGTTAAACGCCGCGGTGTCGATTATCCATGAAGAGATCGACGCAAGGACAAATTTTAATATCAGAGAATATATTCTGATCGAATCGCGCACAGGGCGAAAATGCGACGTAGCGTTATCGTCAATGTAGATCGTGCTGATCGGCACCGGTAAATACGGTATCTTCGCGGTTTTCAGCATAAACAGCATATTGGTCTCGTATTCGTATCTGTCGCCGTTTACGTTAAGCATATCGCTCAGATATTCCCGCGGGATCGCGCGTAGTCCGGTTTGCGTGTCGGGTATCTTCATTCCGCACAGCAACAGAAATACGCCTGTTGTGATCTTGTTTCCCGCGCGGCTTCGCGGCGGAACGTCGTCGCCGGAAAAATCACGTGAGCCGAGTACGACGTAACGCTTTCCGGTTTTAGGGTCAGCAGACAGCATCGCGTCGCCGACCTTGATTATATCTTCGGCGCAATGCTGACCGTCTGCGTCCGCCGTAATAACGCCCTCGTGATCAGGGCGATTTTCGATAAAATATGAGAACGCGGTTTTCAGTGCCGCGCCTTTGCCGCGATTTTCGCTGTGCGTCAGTACCGTGCAGCTCGGATGCTCGGCGGAATTTGGAAAAAAGCGAACGGTTTCCGGCTTGCTGCCGTCATTTACGATGATTATATCATTTATGCCCGCTGCTTCAAGAGAAGAAACCACTCCGAGAAGCTTTTCGTCCGGATTCAGAGACGGTATTATGACAGTGTAATTTTTCATGTTAATTACCTGCTACCTTGATAATTTATTCTGACCACTGATTTATGCTTGCGGGAAGAAATTCCGAGGATATCACGCTTCGTACTATCGAATAAAGCTCGCTGAGCGAGGTATGGTGATTTTCGCTGTACGTGCCGTTATCGTAGGTTGCCATTCCGTGAGACTGAGCAAGCTCCTCGGTGAAATCCTCAAGAGGATATACCGAATTGTTGTAGAACCATGAGTTGAAATATATTACGGTCGGAATGAAAACGACATTTTCAACGTGCGGTCTTGAAGCTCCGTCGGATACGATATCGAACGATATCATTCCGCCGAGCATATTAAAATCAAATTCCTGTTCCGCGAGGAAGTTGCCGAGAGAATAAACGCAGAGAGTTTTGTTTCCGTCTTTTCCGACGATATATTCGACCGGTTGGATAACGTGTGCGTGGTGACCTATTATGACGTCGGCTCCGCAATCCGCGATAAGCTGTGCGGTGAGCCTTTGAGATTCGGAGGTGGTATATCCGTTTTCAAAGCCCCAGTGCATTGATACAATGACAAAATCCGCCGCTTCGTTTGCTCTTTCGATGCCTTCTCTTATGATGTCCTCGTTTATCGGTACGGGCACTGCGTAAAGATTGCCGCCTACGATGGAGTAAGGCACGAACATCTTTGACTGATCTATCGGCAATATTCCGTTTGTCCATTCCGTCAGTGCCAAAAACGCTATTTTAATTCCGTCGCGTTCAACGACGCGGATATTATAAAAATCCTCAATACTAAGATATCCGCCGATCATTGTAACGTCAAGCGTATTCCAATATTCGATCGTTGCTACGAGACCGTCGTCGCCTTGGTCGAGCATATGGTTGTTGGCTATATTTACGACGTCAAAGCCAAGCTCCAAAAGATCAAGCGCAAGCTCCTGCGGGCTGTTGAAGCACGGGTAGTATGAAGGCGCGCCGCCGGTCATCAGCGTTTCCTGATTGATAAACGCTATATCCGCTCCTGCGATATAATCCGCGACCTTTGAATACATCGGCTTGAAATTATAGCTTTTGCCGGTTCCCGCCGCAAGCGAAGCTGCTTCCAGCACGTTGCCGTAATATATGATGTTGTCGCCGCAACCGAGAAAAGATATCCTTTTTTCAATCGGCGGAGCTACGGTCTCCGTAGTTGATTCGGAGCTTGACTCGGATTCCGATTCGGATTCCGAATGAGCGGGGGTATCGCTTTCGCTTGAGGACTCCTCGCCCGAAGAATTGTCTGGCGGTATATCGTTATTAATGTCAAGCAGTGATAAAGCGGCAAATGCGATAATCGCGACAGCGACCAATGCGGCGACTAATATCGCGGTAAAATGCAACGCGCCGTTAGTTTTTCTTTTCATAGGTTCTCCTCTCGGCATAACGATATATCTCTCTGATTATAATATCACAAATCGCACGTGTTTTCAATAATTGAATTAGGATTGATAAGTTAACATTAAATTAATACGGCGAAGCGATCTGTTGCTTGAATATTATTTTTGCGATATAAGACAGGCGGCTATTGAAAAGAAAATAAAATCGCAGTATAATTAATGATATATTAGCACAGATTTTCGCGCTTGTCAATCATTTTGGAGCTTTGAACGGCGCTTTGAATATTGCGAGGATAGAGATGTTCGATTTATCAAAATGCGAGCTTTGCCCGCGAATGTGCGGAGCTGACAGATATAACGGCGTCGGGGTGTGCGGCTGCTCTGCCGAGATCAGCGTGGCGAAGGTAATGCTTCACAATTGGGAGGAGCCGTGCATTTCCGGAAAAGGCGGCGCGGGCTGTATTTTTTTCGGCGGATGTCCGCTCGGATGCGTTTTCTGCCAAAATAAATCTATCAGCGCGCGCGAAGCGAGCCGCAAGGTCACAAGCTCGGAGCTTGGCGAGATAATGCTCTCGCTTCAAGATGACGGCGCTTCTTGCATTGATCTTGTATCGCCGACTCAGTACACTGCCGGTATAATCGATGCGGTGAGCGCCATAAAGCCGCGGCTTTCCGTGCCGATCGTATGGAATACGGGCGGATATGAACGTCCCGAAACGATAGACGCGCTTGTCGGGACTGTTGATGTATTCCTCACGGATTTCAAATACGGAGAAGCGGAGACGGGGGCAAAATATGCTCGCTGTCCAGATTATGCGGATTTTGCGAGCCGCGCTCTTGTCAGAATGGTAGAAAATGTCGGCAGACCGATCATAGAAGACGGTATCATCAAACGCGGCGTGATCGTGCGTGTTCTGGTATTACCGGGAGAGCGTAAGGACGCGGCGAGGATACTCGATCTGATATATGATTCCGTCGGCAGTGACAGCGTACTGCTGTCTCTCATGCGTCAGTACACTCCGGATTTTGCTCCGCGCGATGAGAAATACAAGAATCTGCAAAGGCGATTGACATCGTTTGAATACGATCACGTGTTGGCTCATGCGGTCGAGCTTGGGTTTGACGGATTTTCACAGGACGGCTCGTCGGCGAGCGCGGCATACACTCCAGATTTTTCCGAAAAGTAAGCGGCGTTTGCTTGCCGTATTGACAATTAGCAGGCGGCGTGATATAATTCAGCTGTGCCCATGCGTGCGGGACGATATTGGCAGAGAAGCATTGACGGCGAAGCATATTACAGACGTCACGAACCGATATTCGCGGCGCGCAAAATATAATGAGGTATTTATGGAATTATTGAAAAAATATTTATGGGTCATGATAATATCGGCAGTCCCTATCCTTGAGCTGCGCGGCGCGGTCCCGATAGGCGTCGGTATGCAGCTTCCGATCCTTGCTGTTCTTGCGGTATCGGTCGTCGGCAATATGCTACCGGTGCCCATAATCATACTGTTCGTTCGTCGGGTATTCGATTTTTTGAAGAAAAAAAGCGGATTCGTGCGAAAGCTGGTCGATAAGCTGGAAAAGCGAGCTGCCGACAAAGCCGAGATGATATATAAATACGAGCTTTTAGGTCTGTACATACTTGTGGCGATTCCGCTCCCGGGCACGGGAGCTTGGACGGGTTCGCTCGTCGCGGCGATGCTTGATATTCGACTTAAAGCCGCGTTTCCCGTGATCTTAGCCGGCGTTGCAACGGCAGGCGTGATCATGGCGGTGATATCATACGGATTTTCGGCTTTGTTTATGTTTTGATATAAAGCGAATAGCTGTCTTTGAACGTAAATCAAAGACAGCTATTTTTTACATTTCGAGATCCGCGATCGTTATCGTGCGCACGCCTTCGGTATTCGGCTTCTTATCCGCTTCTGATTTTGCGCTTTCGGACGGCTTTGCGGCGCTTGCCATTACGCTGGCGAACGAGGCGCCCTCCGACAAGCGCATTACATCGAGCAGGTTTAGATAATCCCTTATAATTTCGCGAGGCGTCAGAAGCTTGTCGGCTCCGGCGCGCGAAAGCTCAAGCGAAAGAAAAGCGGACATATTTTCTTCCGTTACGGCGGGAGTAATATCGTATTTTTGCGCGTGGAGCGACGTAAGGCGCATAAGCAATGCGAGTAGCTCGCTGTCCGAAAGTCTCCTCAGTCGTATGACGGGAGATGTCATTATTCTTACGGCTTCGGTGTTTGCGAATCTGCCGTCGGAAAGGCGGCTTCTGAGAGCTTCGTAGCTGAAAAGTCCGCGTCTGGTATCTTCGAGAAATTGCGGCGTTCCGCCGAATATAAATTCAAGTCCCTCAGCCGCGCCCGACTGGATATCGTTAAATATTGAAAGCAATTTTTCGTAATTGCTTTCGCGTGATATACGATTGGATATTTTGTAAAGATTTACACATTCGTCTATAAAAACTATGAGTCCGGAGTAGCCGAGCATACGCACGAAGGCGCACAGCAGTTTAAGATGATCGTACCAATTGTCATCGTTGATTATTGAAAGAGAACGCGACGACAGAGCTTCTCTCGCCTCTGTCTTATTTGCGTATTCACCCCTTAGCCATCTGATACAGGCGCTTATGCGGTCGTCGTTTCCGCTTTTCATCGCGCGATAGTATTCGTTTATAACATATGCGAAATCAAAACCGCCGACGTAGCCTTCAAGCTGTCTTACTACGGCGAATATAGTTTTTGAAAATTCGGCGTCGTATTCCGGTGTATCCTGACGCAATCCGCGCGAGACAAGCTCGGCGGCGGTGAGCGAGAACCAGCGGGCTATTATCTGCGGTAATGCTCCTCCGGCGGGAGACGCTTTTGTCGCGAGATTCTTTACAAGCTCGCGATATGTCGCGAGGCCTTCTCCGCCGGAACCCGACAGCCGTCTCTCTGGCGAAAGATCGCAGTCGGAGGTAACGAAACCGCGATCAAGCGCATATTGACGCATGAGCTGTATCAGGAAGGTCTTACCGCTTCCGTATCTGCCTATCAGAAAACGGATAGCTCCGCCGCCGTCGCGTACCTTATCGAAATCGGCGCACAGAGAGGCGATCTCGTCCGTTCTGCCGATCGCGGTATATGCCGCGCCCACGCGTGGGACAACTCCTGCGGAAAGCGCGGATAAAAGTCCCGTCAGTATCCGCGGAGGTATATGCGTTAGCTTGCTTTCGGTTTCGTTGGCTTGCATTGAGCTTTGTCTCCTTTATAGTGAAAATATCGGCAGATCCCTATAATCCTCTATAACTGTATAGCCGCTTGACGTGGCTTCGAGGAGCGAATCGCCGAGCGCGTCCTGAGCGATCTCATTTATCTTAGCGGCGAGATCGTCTTCAAAATAGCCGTTATCGCGGCAGTATCGGCGAAGATCTCCGTGAAGCGCGGCGAGCAGAGCTTCGTGATATTCATAAAACGGATCGCCGCTGTTTTCCGTATCCTTTTGCTCCGGCGTCATATTTGCGGCTGATTTCGCGGAGGCGTCTTGGCTATCTGCTTCAGCCCCGTCTGTAATCTCTAATATATCGACGTTTTCCCACGAGGAAGCCTCAAGCTCTCTTGCCTGTGAAAACAGTTCCTCGCTGTTTGTCGCGACGTTTATGGCGTCGTATTGCCTTTCGTAATCCGGTAATTCTTTCGGCTTCGTCTTGCGCGGTATAAGCTCGGAAAAATAAGCGTCTATGGCGTTTTTGATCTCATCGCTCGGCTGTGTTTTCAGGCGCGAGTGTATCTTATATATCTCTCTTACTTTGTTTTCAGCATATCTCACTGCCGCTGATACGGCGATGCCGTATTCCTGCGAGCGCAATACGGGATATCGGGTGACGTCGATCCTGCGGCGTGTCGATCGTGCCACGAGAGCTCCGCAAAAAGCATCTCTCTCTATCACCGATATGCTTTTCGGAGCGAGCTTGGCGGGATTAAGACAGCCGCGCTTCAATAGATCCGCTATCGAGCCTGTTATGAGCATTCGAGCCTGCTTTTCGTATTTTTCGAGAGGGTTGTTATTTTTGATATCATGATCGGTCGCGGCGACGATCAGCGTGCGCGCGATCTGCTCCGCTTCTTCTTCCGACAGATTTGCGTCGAGCGGAATATAAAATGCTTTCAGCGAAGCTTTTCGGACAAGCTCCGGTAGGATCGGATACAGCGATTTCGGAAGCGGCAGGTGATGGATGAGGCAGTAATCCGCCGCCCATTCCACAAGGTATTTGTCAAGCTGATGGTGTAGCTGCCTGTAATGCAGCCAGACGCCTGTGAGGAGCTTGATTCCGTCGGTCGGGGGGAGCATATCCGGCAGATTCAGTATTTCGTAAACGAGTAGCAAAATATACGAAAAATCCGCTTCGATATATTCGCCGCGCCGCGCCGATTCTCTGAAATAGAGGTAGTATGCAAGCTGCGCGGAATTAAGCGTGGCGTATTGCGGCGTATAGGCGAAATAGGATACTCGCGGGGCGGGGACGCCGATCCTATAAAATCCGCGCCGCGCGTCGTTTTCAAAACGGGCGTAATAGTTGAAGCTCGAATCGTATGTGTATATCCTGACGCTTTGTATAAGTGAGTTTTCACAGCTGTAGCGATCTGATTCGCGTAGGCGCGGAGATGAACTGTCATCTCGTTTTGCGGCGCCCTTTTTGTTTTCTCGATAAGAATCGGGGAAAAGGTCGGGGACGCGCTCGCCACCGCGAGAGGGGGCTCCGCTCGATTCTGCCGTTATCTCGACTGCGGTGGTATCCTTTGCGTCGGCGGATCTGTATTCGGTGACTTTTTTTCTGAGAGCGTCCCAAAAATTATCGTTCACGCCGATCGCCTCCTACTCGGTTTATATTTGCGCGTATTAATTAAATATCTGCGTCGGCAAGATATGCTATACCGTTTTTGGTTATAAATTCTTTTCTCGCCGGAAGATCGTCTCCGAGCAGAGTTTCAAATATTCTTTCCGTTTCCGCAGCGTCCGCTTCTTCGATTTTGATCAGGCGGCGCGACGCGGGATTCATCGTTGTTTTCCACATCATTTCGGGCTCGTTTTCGCCGAGACCCTTAGAGCGCTGAAGCGTATATTTTTTGCCGTTTAATTTTTCGAGTATTTCTTCTTTTTCAGGCTCGTTGTAAGCGAAATAGGTATCGTCTTTTGTCGTTATTTCGTACAGCGGAGATTCGGCAATATATATCTTGCCCTCTTTGATGAGTGTGGGGAGCAATCTGTAGAACATTGTCAAAAGCAATGTTCGGATCTGGAAGCCGTCCTCGTCCGCATCCGTGCATATTATTATTTTCGACCAGCGAAGCGACGCGAGATTGAACGGGATAATATCGCCTTTGACTTTTCCTTTTATCTCAACGCCGCAGCCTATTACCTTGAGAAGATCAATAATGATATCATTTTTGAATATTTTTTCATATGTGCTCTTTAGGCAGTTGAGCGTTTTTCCTCGAACAGGTATTATCGCCTGAAATTCTGCGTCGCGACCCAATTTACATGACGTCAGCGCTGAATCTCCCTCAACTATATACAGCTCGCGTCTTTCGACGTCTTTTGAACGGCAGCTTACGAATTTCTCCACACGGTTTGCCGCGTCTATCGAGCCCGAAAGCTTCTTTTTCAGATTGAGTCTGGTGCTTTCGGCGTTTTCGCGCGAACGCTTGTTGATAAGCACCTGATTTACGAAGCGCTCGCCGTCTTGTGGATTTTCCGCGAAATAGATCTCAAGCTGGGCTTTCATAAAGCTCGTCATCGCCTCGGCGATAAATGCGTTATTTATCGCTTTTTTGGTTTGGTTTGCGTAAGAAACGACGGTTGAAAAGCTGTTTGTGACAAGCACGAGGCAATCCTCGATGTCGGCAAACGTGATCTTGGATTCGTTTTTGTTATATTTTCCGAGCGCCTTGAGCTGTCGGTCTACCGCATACGTAAATGCGCTTTTAACTGCTTTTTCCGGTGAGCCGCCGTGTTCGAGAAAGCTTGCGTTATGGTAGTATTCAAGCATCTTGACGGTGTTTGAGCAACAGAAGGTGATCTCCGCGCGGAGCTTATAATCCGGCATATCCTCGCGGTCTCTGCCGACGGCTTCCATTTTCCAAAGCGTCGGCTTTGTCAGCGCCCCCTCGCCCGCGATCTCGTCGATGTAATCGGTGATGCCGTTTTCGTATAAAAATTCGCTTTCGGCGAAGGCGCCGTCCTCGGTTTCCTCGCGCAGTACAAATTTTTTACCGGCGTTGACTATTGCTTGCTTCTTCAGCACGTCGCGGTAAAATTCGATAGGAATATTTATATCGGTGAATACTTTTATATCCGGCTTCCAGCGGATCACGGTGCCTGTTCGACGCTCGCGCTTTTCGAGCGGACGGACTTCAAGCTCGGTCACGGCGTAGCCCGCCTTAAAGCTGATCGTTGAAAGATTCGAACCGTCGTATGAGCGCACGGTCATGTATTCGGATGAATACTGCGTTGCGCACGCGCCGAGACCGTTAAGTCCGAGCGAATACTCGTAAGCGGAATCGCCGCTGTTGTTATCGTATTTTCCTCCGGCGTAAAGCTCGCAGTATATCAGCTCCCAATTGTAGCGTCCTTCTGCCTCGTTATATCCGAGCGGAACTCCGCGTCCGTGGTCCTCCACCTCTATCGATTTATCGAGATACACGGTCGTGATTATCTCGCTTCCGAAGCCTTCTCGCGCTTCGTCTACTGCGTTTGAAAGGATCTCAAAATACGAATGTTCACAGCCGTCGAGACCGTCCGAGCCGAATATGACCGCGGGGCGTTTCCTTACTCGGTCTGGACCCTTAAGCGATGTAATTGACTGATTGTTATACGATGTATTTTTAGCTTTTGACATGATTTCACCTCTCAAAATTATCGGGCGGAATTTGCG
>CAYXNQ010000006.1:0-16180 GCA_964466545.1 uncultured Lachnospiraceae bacterium
GGTAAAGCTCGTTTCCGGAATACGCAAGCTTAGCAAAAAAATCCGGAAGCTCTGTTTGGGTGTAAGATTCAAAGCATCGCTCGATCGGCAGAGGAAGGGTGTATCTTTCCTCGGGCGGCATCGCCTCAAGCTCATCGATAGTCAGCGAATCTTCAATTGTAAATGTGCCGCTTTCCGTTCGACGAAGCGACGACATCGCGGCTCCGCAGCCAAGCCTTTCGCCGATATCATTACACAGCGTTCTGATATACGTGCCCTTTGAGCAAACGACGTCGAGCATATATTCGGAATCGGAAAGCTTCTCATGCGAGATTGCGGAGATTTTAATACGGCGCGTCTCGCGCTCCACCGTTCCGCCGCTTCGCGCAATATCCACAAGCTTGCGGCCGCCTATCTTGATGGCGCTGTACATCGGCGGAAGCTGATCTATATCACCGACAAATTCAGCGGCAACCCTTGCAAACTCGCTTTCCGTCGGCAGATCATCGGAGCGAAAAATGACCTCGCCGGTCGTATCCTGCGTATCGGTCTTAATTCCGAGCTTAACGGTTGCGATATACCGCTTGTTATCCGCAGTCAGATATTCAGACGCCTTGACCGCACGTCCGAGCAATATCGGCAAAACTCCCGTAGCCATTGGATCGAGCGTTCCGGTATGACCAACGGTATTCATGTTATAGAGACGCCGCACGCGATTTACAACATCATGCGACGTTATCCCCGACGGCTTATTGATAACAATAACGCCTGTAGCCGTATCCGGTCGTTTACGCATCGTTTTCATCCATCCATTTCAGAAGCTCGTTTTCAAATGCGTCAAGAACGGCATCTTCAGCTTCTTTTGCGCTTTTTGCGAAAATTCTTCCACCGGCTGCTCTTTCGTGACCGCCACCCGAAAGCTCTGCACAGATCTTGCCTACGTCAAACGAGCAATTCGACCGGCAGGAAAGCCGCCACGAAAAGCGATCGTCCGCACTTTGCTTTACCGATACGGCGACAAGCACGCCTTCGATAGATCTCGGTATTTCAACCGTATTTCCGAGATCTTCTTCCGCAAGCTCCGCGTCCTCGATCATATCTCGAGTAAGCACGAGCACCGCAAGCGCACCCTCGGCAAAAAATCTTGTCTCCTCTATCGCTATACGCATCACCTCAAGCTCGCCCATAGTACGTGAATCGTGTATACAGCGCGCGATCTCGCTGTGATCGGGATAATAATTCGCAGCCGTCAAGCGCTCAACAAGATCAGCGGCGATCCTGTATGTTTTCGGCGTCGCATTGCTGTACTTAAAACTGCCTGTATCCGCCGAAATAGCGGCATACATTGCGGCAAATGCGCGCGGTGGGATCTGAACTCCTCTCGCCTCAAGCTCAAGCGCTATATCATAAACAATTTCACCAGCCGCAGAAGCGGTCGGATCTATAAGTCCGGGCGCGAACTGACTGCCTTTTTCGTGATGATCTATCATAAAATCGCACATGTCGGCCATATATTCAAGCTGACCGAACTGATTTCTTGAAGGTATATCTACCGAAAATGCATAATCGTACTGCGAAAAGCCCTCGCTCAGCGTTTCCTGATCATCTTGAAGAAATCTTAATCTGAACGGAGCTTCGTTTGAAGTCTTGCAAACAGCGCTTCCGCCGGCGGCCTCGCAAAGCGCCTTCAGTGCAAACATCGAGCCTACTGCGTCGCCGTCCGGATTCACGTGCGAAATTATCAACGCGCGCTTACCCGACATAAGCTTGTCCGCAATATCTGCCACGGTCAAAGCCGCAAATTCTTTCTTTTGCCGTGCGTTCTGCATCAGTCCAGCTCGCCTTCCGATGAATTTTCGCTTTCCGACTCCGCCTCGCCCGATTCCTCGATCGAACGCAATATCGACGATATCGCGGTGCCGCGCTCCATTGAATGATCGCGGACAAACGTAAGATTCGGCGTCATTCTGAGATTAAGTCGCTTCGCAAGCTGAGAACGCATAAACGGTCCGGCAGAGAACATTCCACGCTTTACCTCGCGTTCGTCACATTCGCCGAGTACCGAATAGTATATCTTCGCTTCCCTGAGATCCGGAGCAACATCGGCGGCGGTAATAGTTATCATGTGATCGCTGACGCGAGGATCTTTAACCTCTCGCAGTATCACGCACAATTCCTCTTTTACGGAATCATTTAATCTGTTTCTTCTGTAATTAGCCATAAACACCTATCATATATTATTAATTCTACATTTTATTTACTATAGTATATCACAATCGAGATTTTATTTCAAGGAGTTTTTACTGTCGATAAAAAGAGATATAGCTTGACAATCGCCATAGCATGTATTATACTTACCATACTGAAATGTATTTTATAAAAGAAGGTCAATATGAAAAGATTCGCCGACAAACACCTTGTCGTAAGTATAGTTTTACTTATTATTACAGACATATTTCTTCTCTTACTTTTCCGATACACCGCGATGTACGCCGATGATTACTACTACGCGACATTTTGGCGCGACGGTCTCGTAGGATTTATAAAAAATGAGCTGTCGCACTATCAAAGCTTCAACGGGCGGGTATTAGTTCATCTTATCGCACATACAGTACTCGCCGCAAAGGATATACTTTTTCCTATCACAGCGCTCGCCCTCACGAGCGGTTTGTTTGCCGTATTTGCGAGAGAGATCGGGCTTCCCGCACGCCGTATCCCTATGATGCTGACCGTAGCTCAGCTTTTGCTCCTGCTTCTTCCGATCACGATATTGCGCGAGAGCGTGCTATGGGCGTCAGCCGCCATGAATTATCTCTTGCCTTCACTACTCGCATTTGCCGCGTTAGGCTTACTCTGCAAAGCGGCGTTCTATGAAGCTCGACTTCACTTGCCGATCTGCCTACTGCTCGCCTTTCTGTGCGGTGCATCAACCGAGCAGGTAGGTCTCTCCGTAACGGCGACGGTATGCGTAATTTTAATTCTACTGCTCATCAGGAAAAAACGAAAGCTCCTGCCGGCTGTGATAAGCTTTGCTATAGCTGAATTTGCGGGTGTATGCACGATATTCGCTTCGCCGGCAACGCTGTGGCGGCTGTTTCGCGAAAATCGCAGTGCATATACGAATCCGCTGTCGGCACTTACGGAGCGATATTGCGCACTGTCAGAAATCACGATCTCAGCATATGCGGTATTTGCGCTTTTCTTCATTCTGTTGCCCTTTTCGCAGCTCCGACGCATTATACCAAAAGGATTCAGATACATATCCTTCGGAATCGGCACGGCGATATTTATGTGCGCATTTCCGATATTTGCTTCCATTCGCCCGATCGTGTTCGCCGTAGCTATCGCCGCGCTGATCTACGTATCCTATCGCGCGATATTCACAAGCACGCAACGCGCGATAAATTACTGCGGCGTGATACTCGTCTTCGCCGTTTTCTCGTGCGCGGTAATGCTTTGTACCGAATCGCTCACACCGCGCGTCACACTTCCATTCATGCTGTCGCTGATAGGCGTGGAAGCTTCTGTCATTTGCGACTTAAAGATGCGCGAACCGATAAAGACAGCGACGCTCATATGCATGACGTGCATAGTGTTGACATCAGATCTCGGTATGCTTCGCGGGTATTATCTCAACCGCAGGCTATATGACGATAATCTTGCCGCGATGGCTCATGGCGATACGCAGGTCACATACGATGTAAGCTATGACGACCGATATCGCCATGACATGATGCAGGACGACGGCTACTATTATACAACGTATCTTGACTGCTACGGAATTTCTACAAATACGACCGTATATTTTCGCGGCGACGGCTGCACGCCGATATTCTACGGCGGCATCGAAGCTCCGATACCGATGATATATAAAAATCAAACAAATTTTATTCCGCTCGAACAAACGATCACCGCGCTCGGCGGCTCGCACGTATATGAGTATCCCTACTCGTATTTCACATTCGGAGAGCTTAGTGCAACGTTTGATCACAGAACGATGCATATGACCGTCACCGACGCAAGCGGCACGAGCGACTTTGCGCTGAGAGAAAGCATATATAAAATGCTATATGTTTACATAGACATTGACGCCGCAAAGCAAATATTCGGCATCAGGGCAGATGTCACGGCAAGCGGCTGCCTGATCTATCTGCCATAAAAAGCGCACGGAGCAACGAATCTCGTTACTCCGTGTATTTATATCACGTATTTTTTATCACGATCTGCTCAATAACGTCCGCCGCGTGTTCGCAAAGATCGCAACAGTTTTCCAATCCCTCATATATTGCCTTGCCTCCGATCAAAAGCTTCACATCAGATACGCTTCCGAAAAGCCGAAATATCGCCTCGGCATAAATATCGTCTGCCTTAACCTCTATATCATTTACCTTGACGAGCTTCGCACGCAAAATCTCCGGCTTTTTGAAATTCTTAAGCTCGCCCGCCGCCTCATCAAGCGCCGAAACGCACTGATTTACCACAGTAGAAAGCTCTGCCGTCTTTTCGGGAATGACGTTCACACGGTAAATATATATATCGAGAATTACCTCATCGAGAGCGTCCGTTATATCGTCAATGATCTGTACAAGACGAAGAATATCCTCCTGGTCTATAGGAGTTATAAATTCGGTAGAAAGTCTGTTCAAAATATCGTGATGCACACAGTCAGCCTCATGCTCTATCGCGTGCATACTGTCTCGGTACTCGCTTATATGCTCGAAATCGAATTTGCGCAGTATATCCTCAAGAAGATTTGACGCCTCAACGCAATAAGCGGTCTGCTTTTTTATCAGCTCAAAATAATTGTTGTTTTTCTTAGCCATTTGTCGCTCTCCTTATGCAAATATCAGTAAAAACAGCTTTGCCACGCCGAATCCGAGCAAGCCGCAACCGGGAAACGTAAATATCCACGCAAAAACAAGATCTTTCACAATACCCCAATTTACGTTGCTCAGCCTGCGCGCCGCGCCTACTCCCATTATCGCGGTCGTCTTGGTGTGTGTCGTACTTACGGGAATTCCGGTAAGAGACGACAAAAGCAAGCAAAGCGTCGCCGAAAGATCTGCGGCAAAGCCCTGATACGGCTTAAGCTTGACCATATCCATTCCGACGGATCTTATTATTCGGTATCCGCCGATAGACGTACCAAGTCCCATCACAGCCGAACAGATGAGCATAAGCCACACCGGAACACTGAAATTCGCCGCGTCAGCCTGTCCGTTTGCCATAGCCGCGCCAAGCAAAAATATAGCCATGAATTTCTGCCCGTCCTGCGCTCCGTGCATAAACGCCATAGCCGCCCCGCCCGCAACCTGCGCTCCGGAAAAAAATTTTTCCGACCTCAAGCGATTTTTGTTTTGGAACACAAGCACCGTGAGCTTTGCCGAAGCAAATCCGAGTGCAAATCCGAGCGCGGTCGATAGCAAAATTCCGTATATCACCTTCAACCATTCCGCGCCGTTTATACCGGAAAAGCTGTTCTGTATTGCAACCGCCGCGCCGGATATGCCCGCAATCAGCGCGTGACTTTCGCTGGTAGGAATACCGAAATACCACGCGGCAGTAGCCCATATCACTATTGCAGCCATAGCCGCGCACAACGCGATCAACGCAAGCCTCGAATCTCCGCCGAAATCCACCATATTGTAGATCGTAAACGCGACAGACGCGTTTATCGACGTCATAATAAGAACTCCGAGAAAATTGAATATCGCCGCCATGATTATCGCCTTGCGCACGCCGATCGCTCGGGTAGACACGCAAGTGGCGATTGCATTCGGTGCGTCAGTCCAGCCGTTTACCAAAATAACGCCGAGCGTCAAGAGCGTCGAGACCATCAGCATAGGATTGCCGAGCGTCTGATACAAAAATTCAAGCAAACTCATCACATCCACCGGTTACAATATTTTCATATAAAATTTTAACCCGACGGTGATGAAATATACAAGATATATCTATAAATCGCTCAAGCGATCACCCACACTGATTTTACCGCTATGCGAAAGATGCGGCTCGCGCGGACGTTATCGCGAGGATTTCAAGCCACGTCCGCAAATTCTGACACGCTAATTCAGCATATCACGTTCGGCAAATAAAGACATACAAATTTTACCGATCAATTTATCGCTCAACCAAGCTCCTCTGTGCAAATTTCGAGCATAAATTACATCGCACTGTGCAATTAAAGTTCTGATCTTATTTGTCAAAATTTGGCATTTTCCCGCATTATCTCGCGTTATTTGCGCTCCTGCCTGAAAATGATCTGAAACAGCATTGAGAGCGCCACGCATCCCAAGGCAAGAGGCAACGTCCATGTTCTTTCATATCCGAGCAGTGACAGGCAGATAAAAATAATTCCCGCCGCACTCAAGCCGATACTCGCAATTATCAATAATTTTTCGTTCATTATGTTATCCCTCCGATCGGTCAAAATATATCCCTACAAGATCGCCGACTTCGCACTAAGCTTTTACAGCAAACCTTAATCTTGATCCTTTTGGTATTCCAAAATATCGCCGGCTTCGCACTCAAGCACCTCGCAGATTGCCGCAAGAGTTGAAAACCGAATCGCCGTGACCTTATTGTTTTTTATCTTTGAAAGATTGACGTTAGAGATGCCCACACGCTCGGCAAGCTCGTTTAGTGACATTTTTCGCTCCACCATCATTCTGTCAAGTCTGAGTACGATCTTCCCCACCTTCACACTCCTTAAACAAGCCCGCTGACTTCGTTTTCAAGCTCGATTCCGTGCGCGAAGTACTGCGTAATGCAAAGCACGACAATGCCGATCACCAATCCACTAAAATTATTGGAAATTTCGGCAACTTCCACTCCGATTACGATGCGCGAGATAATGCTCATAATATATCCGACAACTGGAACGGAAATAGAAAATATGCCGATCTCACGGAACATACGAACGTTATCGGGTTGAAACGGCGTCTTTCCCTCCGATTTTTTAATGATAAGATTCAGATTTCTGAAGATCATTGCCATAAGAGAAAGAATAAATATCGAGCTGATTCCGAACATAAAAAACGCGGTCATATCGACCTGTCCGTCTTTGACAGATGCGTTGATCTCAAAGCCGTACACCGCAAGCTCCGCGCCGCAACATTCTTTTGCGTCAAATCCTACGAAATACCCGATGCGAGACGGAGCGACCACTGAGCAGACAGTCGCCGCTATCATAAGCGCAACCGCCACCCAATGAAACACCTCTGCAATTTTTGTTACCGCCTTGGCGATTCCGGGAATAGCATTACTAAACTTTTTCATTTTTACACCTCCGAAAATAAATACATTTCTAATATATACACTGGGATTATATCACTCGATTTTACGTTTGTCAATATATTTTTAATGTTTATCGATAATTTTATGCAGAAATCTTGCAATTCACCGCTTGAATTACGCATCATTAATTTCGTCAAAAAGCAAAAATCTCCACGGTGGCTGTTGCCACCGTGGAGATTTTGCTCAGATCGCCTGTAATTGATTATTTGCCGTTCTTGATATCGTTTTCGTACTTTTCAACCATCTTGCGAACCATCTGACCGCCGATGGAACCGGCCTGCTTAGAAGTGAGATCGCCGTTATATCCCTGCTTGAGAGATACGCCAACTTCGTTTGCAGCTTCCATCTTAAACTGCTCAAGTGCATTCTTAGCTTCAGGTACAAGAGACTTGTTGCTTGCCATTCTTTTTACCATTCCTTTAATCTTGTAAATTTTGATCTATATTAATCGAGTTCGGAAGCTTGTTCCGTCCTCTGCTATTATTATAATCGCGCATGAACAAATTATGAATGGAAAATTTATAATATTAACAAAGCAAAAAACAACCGAAAGGCACTACCCTTCGGTTGCTTTTTTAGTGTTTGGCTATCAGCTATATCGCTTGCTGAGCGCGTCTACCAATTTGTTTATGTCAGATGCTACGGCACCTTCAGATTTCTTCATCTTCGAGATCATACCGGACATCTTCTTTACAGTGAGTGATGTACACAGACCGTAAATATTTCCGAGATTATATACCGCGCCGAGATCTATCATAACATTTGAGAAAATGATGTCAAGCATAGGCTCGGACTCAACGTCGCGCATACCTTTTCCGACAAGAATCTGATCAATATACACAGGCTCTACCATTTCCTGAGAATAAATCGCAAGATTTTCGAGCATAAGGTCTACAAAATCAAGATCCTTTGACGAAACGGACGCGGGAATAGAGTACGCGCAGTAGTGATACGGTGTGATCGCCGAATAATAATTTTCCTGATCTTCGTCAAACTTGGGAAGCGGAAGAATACCGAAATCCGTCTCATGCGGGCGCATCCATTCAAGGATACCCATAGAGCCTATCCAGAACAGCGCGCGGCCGTCGTAAAAGATTCCGATAGATTGTGACTGTGAAGAATCAAGGTTACCGGAGCAAGCAAGAACGTAATTCTTATCGTTGTTGATCGTTGCAGCCATTGTCATCGCGTCATAGCTTCGCTCGCTGCCGTTAAGCGAATACACGGGAATATCGTTCTCATCTTTCGTAACGATATATGTTCCGCTACCGGCAAAGAGTGCATAAGTATTAAACGGCTCCGTAAGAAGTCCCCATTGGTCTCCGTCCTCCATCAGCTCGTTTGCGTCAAGATCTTGGGTAGCTTCTTCCATCATCTTATACATCTTTTCGTATGTCCAGCGTTTTGTATCAACAAGCGTATACGGAGATTCCATATTCATGTTCGATACTATGTCTTTGTTGAACGCAACCGCCCATGTAGCTTTATTATCCATAATGGTGATCGCGCCGGACATATAGAATACCATATTCTTTATCGAGGTCTGCTTATAGCAGTTCTGATCCCACCACGAAGCAGTATAATCGGTATATTTCGATACGCTCTTCATATCATAGAGCTGATAATTTGTAACGCACGTCGAAAGCTGATCTAAATCGTCGGTGAGAATATCGCACGGGTCCATATCGGACTGAATTGCGAGGCGGCATGACTGCGCCGGTTCTTCAAACTGATAATTGACAAACTTGATGTTATAAAGATCCGTCAAAAGCTCGTTGCGGTGAAAAACAGCATTATTCAAAGGCTCAGAGTTGAGGCCGTCGGAAGTAATATCCGGCGCTTCGTGGTCTCCGGAAGAACCTGCGACTGGGCCGCGCGAATAAAAGCGTAGCGATTTACCGTCATAATCCACAGTCGGAAGTCCGGTATTTATAAATACGGAGCCGTCATCTGTGGAGTCACCGTCTCCCGAAGAAACGGACGATTTGCTTTCGTCGCCTTGTCCGGGATTATTGGCGCACGAAAACAACATTGGCAAGAGCATTGATATCGCCAAAATCAAAGCGATAAATTTTTTCATAGAAAATTCCTTTCCGACAGACACCGCATACGGCACTGTCTATAGCAAATGTATATCGTTCAGAGTTCTTTATCGAATTGTCCGAAATTACATTTAACAGTCCCACTGAGGACAGGTTACTTCTGCCCCATTTCGATCAGATCAAGGAATTTTGAAACGTCTTTGCTTACAGCGTCGTTACCCTTCTGAAGTCTTCCAGTGAGTGCCTTAACTTTTTTGGGAGTTGCAGAAGCAAGGATTCCGTAGATTCCGCCCCAACCGTATATAGCGCCGAGGTCGTATACGACATTCTCGAAGATAATATCAAGCATAGGTTCAGATTCGATATCGCGCAAGCCCTGTCCCACGAGCACCTGATCGTAGAATACAGGCTCAACAAGCTCATACGAATATGCCGCAAACGTCTCAAGCATTATATCAACAAATTCAAGCTCACTTGTCGGCACAGATGCGGGAACGCAATATACACAATAATGCGACGGTGAGATGCAGGAGTAGTAGCTATCCTGCTGTTCATCGAGCATCGGAAGCGGAAGAACGCCGAAATCGGTCTCATAAGGACGCATCCACTGAATCATGCTCATAGAGCAGAGGATAAATAGCGCGTGTCCCTTGTAGAATACTCGTTTCTGCTCAATACCGCCGGGATATTTAGAATATACGTACTCGTCCGCATTGTTTATCTTTACCGCTTGCTCAAACGCCTGAACGTTACGGTCATTGTAGAACGCATAGTAAGGTTTATCTTCGGAGTCCTTATCACATACTCTCGCGCCGCTTCCGACGACAAGCACGTACTGGTTGAAGGGCTGCGTGATGAGACCCCACTGGTCTTCTTCGTCCATCACGTCATCACCGTTAAGGTCATCTGTAACGGTCTCCATGAGATAATACATTTGATCGTATGTCCACGTTTTGTTGGCCACGGAATCATACGGGCTGGTGAGGTTGTACTTCTTTATAAGGTCTTTATTGAAAGTAACCGCCCATGTAGCCTTATTATCCATGATCGTGATTCCGCCGCACATATAGAACAACATACCCTTTACAGATGTCTGTTCCTTGCACTGCTGATCCCACCACGGCTTTGAAAAATCGGTATATTTTACAAAGCTGTTCAGATCGTATATCTTACGCTCTGCGGCAAGTCCGGCAATATCTTCTATAGCGTCAGTCAGAATATCTGCATCATACAAATCAGACATTATCATATTGCGCGCGATTTTATACGGTTCGTCATATGTAAAGTTCTCTACCTTAACGTTATACAGATCTTTTATAATCTCGTTTCGTACATAGACCGCATTGTTAAGCGTATCGCCGCTCATTCCTTCGGAATAAATATCTACGGCTGCCTGATCGAGCGCCTGTCCCGCAATCGTTCCGCGTGACATGAATCTTACGGATCTGCCGTCAAAATCCGTTTTGGGTATTCCGAGATCAATATAAAGCGGTTCATCGGATGTGCCGCCGGATTCCGACGATTTTGCTGAGGAATCGGACGACGAATCTCCGCCTTGTGTCGGGTTATTGGCGCAAGCCGTAAGGAAAGTCGCCAGAAGAATACTAAGTGCTAACAGGAATGAAATTAATCTTTTCATGAAAATATACCTTTCGCTAATCTGGGTTTCTTTAAGCTGTGTGCGTGGATAAACGAGTGTAAATGTAGGTTATGCTTTGAACTTCCTCCCGAATCTTATATGTATTTCTTGGGAAATAACGCGCTGTGTGCAATCGCGATTATTTCAAGAGATCGTAGTTATACAGCGTTTCGATCGCATCGAAATCTACGGTGAGATAATACCATTTATTTGAGTAATACGGCGAGATCATAAGCTCAAGCTTATTGTCGTAATAGGAGCCGTTACGCGGCTGAGTCGCGGTTATATGATACGGCACCCATTTTTCGCCCTCGAAGGTCTTTTCGTAAATGCGTGTGAAGTTAAATCCGTCCTCCGAGCGATATATCTGGAGCGTCAGATCGTACTTTTCGGACGCGTGCTGCGCGTCATCGTATCTCGTAAGCACCGTGCCGTCTTCAGCAGGCAATATCTTCGGCATAAAAATCAGATAAAACGTGCCGTCGCTCGACTGATGCATCTTGACTTCGCCTGATAGAAATCTCTCGTCAAGGATCATATCTTCGTCATATATTATCTGGTAATCGCTGTTGAGTACAACGTGGCGCTGGACAAGGCGCGCTATACCGTTATCGCAAGCATTCAGATAGAGGACGTGGGTATTACCCGCATTGTCTAAGAATACATCGCCGTCTCTGTACGGTATATTCTGGACGAACAGCTTAGATTCCTGAACATATTCCGCCGTGTCTATATCGTATACGCCTGTCATAATTATATCGTTGTTTTCATCGGTTCCGAACGAGAACAGGCGTATTTCGTCCCAAACATAATCTGCCCAGTAGTCATTCTGGAAAAAGTATTTCTTAAATCCGGTGGCAGGCACCGAAAAATCTCTTTGCCCCACGACGTAGAAGCCCCCCTTGCCGTCGGCAAAGCCGAACAGGTAGCAGTGTCTTCCCTCGCTTATTTTTGTATTTTTATATTCGCCGGTAAAAGTGCAGGTTTCAAGATCAAATCTAAGTATATAGAAAGCTCCGAGCTTATCGCCGCTGCAAAATACCATATAGATATTATTTGTATAATTATCTATAAATCCCATCGTATATCCGTATATATCGAATTTTGTGGGATAATCGTCACCGTACTCGGTCACCTCGCCGGAAGCGGCGTCATACTTCCATATCTGCGGCTTAATGCTACCGCATACAACGTAAACATTTTCATCTTTATCTGCCATAATGTTAGGCGAGTTACTTGCTATCCGAAAATAGCCCTCGTGAATAACAGTACAACCGCTTGTTTCGATCCTTACAAGCGCATATTTGTAATACGTGTTACCGCGCTCCTCTTTCGAGCCTTCCACAGTATACGTAGCGTACACGCCGTGCGAGGTATTTACTATCCTCGTTTGATTTCCGCCGTGCGAGGAATGTTCCCCTGCGGCGGGAGCACCGCAATCGACAAGATAATACAGATCTGATTGCGGGGAAAGCGAATACACGTAGTCCGGTATCTCAGGCTCGCTACTTTCCGATTCGGACGACGATTCAGACGATGAGACCAGCGGCAAATCGCTCGATTCACCATGATTTTCTCCGGAATCGGAGCAAGCAACCATTGAGGCAAGCATTACAAATACGAGCATTGACGAAAACAAGCGTTTCATATGTATATCCTCACTTTAGCAGATCATATTTATACATGGCTTCAAGCATATCGAAGTCGATCGTAACATATTTCCAGCTTGGTTCAACAGCAATAAACGCGCAAAGCTTATTGTCGATTATAGAGCCGTTTCGCGCTTGAGCCGCCGTGATGTGTTGGGTAAACCACTTGCACCCTTCAAGCGTTTTTTCATATATTTCCGTAAAGTTTATTCCGTCTTCGGAACGGAATATCTTCATGAGGGCATCTTCCGACATAGCCGAATTTTGCGGCATAACGAACAGATAGAACACGCCGTCAGACGTTTCGTACATCTTGGTCTCAGCAAATGCGTCGATCGCGATTTCATCTTTATAAACAATCTGAAGCTCTTTATTTACAATTACATGTTTTTTACAAGAATATGAAAGACCATTTTGATATGAACTGCGATATATTATATGAAGATTTCCGTCGCTGTCCACAAATACGTCTCCGCCTTTTGCGCAGTTGTTCTGCGGAGGTTGCATATCGGAGTCTTCATTGTACTCCGCAAGCTCGATCTCAAGCAGTCCGTTATATATTATCTCGTCGTTTTCGTCAGTCGAAAATGAAAACAGTCTGAGCTCATCCCAAACGTAGTTCGGGGTGTAATTAATCTTCTTAAAATATTCTTTACTGTGCCCGGACGCTACAGTCGTAACATCGTGCTGAGCAATCAACGAAAATCCGCCCTTGCCGTCAGGGAGAGCAAAAACGTAGCAGTGCCGTCCTTCTTCTATATAGAATGTATATGGATCGCCATATGTGCAGCTTTCAATATCGAAGCCGATGATACAGAAATATCCCTTACGGTCTCCACCGCAATTCACAAGGTATATTTTTCCGGAGTAATTATCTATAAAGCCCATCGCATATCCGTATGCGCCGCCGGCAGAATAATTATAATTCGCCGTATATTCGACGACCTCACCGACGTTCGGGTCATATTTCCAAATGTACGATATCAGACCTTTTTTCATCGCGGGGCCAGTACCTCCGCCGCAAACAACGTATACGTTTTCATCGTTATCCGCCATGATATACGGAGAATTGCTCATGGTAAAATAATATCCGTCATAAAGCTGAGTGCAAGTTCCATCGTCGCCTATCTTCACAAAGACATAGTGAGTCATCGGATTGTCCTGTACGGTCTTAGACTCGCCGGATATATATGTACAGTAAACGCCATGCGAAGTCTTCAATATCCTCGTTTGATTTCCGCCATGAAGCCACGCGCCGCTGGCAACCGGAGCGCCTAAATTATCAAGATCAAGCACAGCAGATATCGGCTCCGCATCGTACAGCTCCGGCGGTATTTCGGGGGCCTCCGAAGTAGATTCTGACTCGGACGACAATTCTGCGGCAGATCCACTCGATTCCCCCTGCTTTTCTCCCGAATCTGAGCAAGCAAACATCGAGGCAAGCATTACAAATACAAGCATTAACGAAAACAAGCGCTTCATATGCATTTCCTCACTTTAGCAGATCATATTTATACATAGCTTCGAGCGTATCAAAATCAATTGTAACGTATTTCCAATGATTTCCCCAGACGGCAACGAGTGCGCTCAATTTATTGTCGACTATCGAGCCGTTTCGCGCTTGCGCCGCTGTGATGTGCTCAGGATACCATCTGCATCCCTCAAGCGTTTTTTCGTATATTTTGGTAAAGCTCATTCCATCTTCAGAGCGATAAATCTGTATAACGGAATCCCTTTCATTATGTATGGGGAGTCCGAGAGCATCCGGATTGCCGTTCGGAAGCTCACCTTCCGGCAAAGCGAATCTTTGCGGCATAACAAACAAGTAGAACACACCGTCTGTAGATTCATACATTTTTATCTCGGAATTCAAATAATCCGTATCGAGCGTAATCTCCTCATCATAAAAAATCTCAAGCTCTTTATTTATGATTATATGTTTGTAGCAAATTCGCGGAACACCGTTTTGATACGCACTGCGGCATATTACATGAAT
Organism: uncultured Lachnospiraceae bacterium; assembly: GCA_964466545.1. Taxonomy (GTDB): domain Bacteria; phylum Bacillota; class Clostridia; order Oscillospirales; family CAG-272; genus CAYXNQ01. The sequence continues at coordinate 14,602 of CAYXNQ010000006.1, forward strand.
ATTTCCTTTACTGTCCATAAATGCATCGCCTTTCGACGCGCAGATATACGATGGAGAAGCCTGTTTGGATTCTTCATTGTAATCCGCGATGGCAACATCAACCGGACCGTTATATATTAGCTCGCCGTTTTCGTTAGTAGAAAACGAAAACAGTCTGAGACTATCTAAAACATAACCGGACTCGTAATTGATACTCTTAAAATACTTCTTGCTGTGTCCGGACGCCTTGATTGTAACATCATGCCGTGCGATCAAAGAAAAACCGCCTTTACCGTCGGGAAACGCAAATAAGTAGCAGTGACGGCCTTCCTCTATCTCAAATACATACGTCTCGCCATATGTGCAGCTTTCAATATCGAAGCCGATGATACAGAAATATCCCTTACGGTCTCCACCGCAATTCACAAGGTATATTTTTCCGGAGTAATTATCAATGAAGCCCATCGCATAACCATAACCTACATTGCTTGAATGAAAGTATGTTGTATATTCGGTGACCTCACCAGTATTATGGTCATATTTCCAAATATACGACATCAGACCTCTATTTATATTATCTCCGGTACCTCCGCCGCAAACGACGTATACGTTTTCATCCTTATCCGCCATAATATATGGGGAATTACTAATGGTAGAAAACCATCCGTCATGAAGCTCAGTACAGCTTCCATCTGCCTCGATCTTAACAAGGACATAGTGATACGGATTTTTTCTTCCGACCATTCGCCGAATACATATGTACAATAAACACCATGTGAGGTTTTCACTATTCTCGTCTGATTACCACCGTGACAATACATCATGGATGTTCCGCAAGGAGATGGTGCGCCGTTTTCCTCAAGATCAAGCACAGCGGATATCGGCTCCGCATCGTATAGCTCCGGCGGTATTTCGAGACCTTCCGAAGTCGATTCCGACTCATGCTCGGATGAATCGGAGAAATCGGACGGCAATGCATCGGTTGATTTGCCTATACCTGTATTTCCTCCCGCACACGAAGCCGCGGAAACAAGCATGATACCTACGAGCAATGACAAGAATAAACGTTTCATAAGCCGTCCTCACTTTTTCCGTTGTGTTAAATTTGACCTTAATCGCATCAAATTCGAGCGTTTTCTTTGAATGCCGACGACGACTGCCGATTATGCGTGGGGCGGATATCGTTTTTCACAAATATTGCGTTTATGTGCAAAAAGGCAATACCGCGTAATGCATATTCAGCGGCGCGTCATCAAATAATAGGCATTACTTCCAAAAAGCACTTCGCAAATCACAATGCGTATAATGCATTATAACATCTATCGCTCTCCGTGTCAACAAAAATATGTGGATTTTTTCATACTTTTTCGAGCTTTTAGGCAAAATGCCCAAAAAGGTTTTTTGGGGCGGAATATAAAAAGCCATTACATTTTTTGCTGAAATATGTTATAATAATCGCAGTAAGTCTTGCCGCGCAAGCCTTCGGGCTACCGCCCACGTATGCTCCGCATACCTGCGAGCTTGACGGCTTCGCGAAAACGCCTGTGCAAGCACGCCTTTTCGCTTCATGGTATAATAATCGCAGTAAGTCTTGCCACAA
>CAYXNQ010000006.1:16280-22168 GCA_964466545.1 uncultured Lachnospiraceae bacterium
TGCAAGCACGCCTTTTCGCTTCATGGTATAATAATCGCAGTAAGTCTTGCCACAACAGCAAGCCCTCGGGCTACCGCCCACGTATGCTCCGCATACCTGCGAGCTTGACGGCTTCGCGAAAACGCCTGTGCAAGCACGCCTTTTCGCTTCATGGTATAATAATCGCAGTAAGTCTTGCCACAATAGCAAGCCTTCGGGCTACCGCCCACGTATGATACCGTCTCATTAATTTTCAACATTGCTTAATCTCAGCAACCAAGGAGTAATCATGTCTTCTCGATCAATGACCTCGGATTTCACCCGCGGGAACATAACAAAACAACTGTTCATCTTCGCCTCGCCGCTTTTGCTCTCAAGCCTGTTGCAAGTTTTATATAATATTGCGGACATGGCTGTAGTCGGGCATTTCGTAGGAAAGAACGGGCTATCCGGCGTATCTGTCGGCTCCGACGTTATCAATCTTCTGATGTTTATCGTCATGGGCTTCTCAAATGCGGGACAGATCGTTATTTCTCAACACGTCGGAGCAAAAAAGAAGGAACGCCTCGGTTCTCTCATAGGCACGCTAATATCTTTTCTCATGATATCCGCGATCATATTGAGCGCAATCTGCCTATTGTTTCGCGAAGATCTGCTTTCTCTTATGAATACGCCGAGCGAAGCTCACAAGGACGCGCTCGCATATTCGACGATCTGCATCACCGGTCTTATATTCATTTACGGCTACAACGCGGTCAGCGCGATCCTGCGCGGCCTCGGCGATTCAAGGCATCCCCTTATATTCGTGGCGATTGCGGCGGGGATAAACATAGTCCTTGACCTAATATTCGTCGCGCTCCTCGGTTTCGGAAGCGGCGGAGCCGCGCTTGCCACTGTGATCAGCCAAGGCGTCAGCTTTGTTTTGTGTACGATCTTCATGTGTAAGCGCAGCGCCGAGCTTGGAATCAAGTTATCGCGTGCGGATTTCATAAAATTCGATATTCCGATGTTCGTCGAGCTTATCAAGCTCGGAGTTCCGATGGCGATCAAAAGCGCCTCGATCCAAATATCGAAGCTGTTCGTAAGCTCGTACATAAATTCTTACGGGGTCGAAATATCGGCGTTTGCCGGAATTACTCACAAGATAAACAGCATCAGCAACCTTATCTCAAACTCACTTAACACCGCCGGCTCGTCAATGGTCGGTCAGAACATAGGCGCCGCGGAATACAAACGCGTTCCGAAGATCATACGTTCCATATTCGTCTCGACCTTAGCAATCGCGGCTTGTATGTCGCTTGCGGTCATATTCTTTCCCAATCAGGTGTTCGGAATATTCTCGCACGAAACCGATGTGCTTAAGATAGCCGACGATTATATTCCGATTGCTATACTGATATTCTTCGGCAGCGCTTGCCGTGCGCCTATGAACGCACTCATAAACGGAAGCGGGAATTCGGGACTTAATTTCGTGACCGCCATTCTCGACGGCATCGTTATGCGTCTCGGTCTTTCCGTATTATTCGGGCTTTGCCTTGATATGAAGCACATCGGTTTTTGGCTCGGCGACGCCATCGCCGGCTTCACTCCGTTCGTCATCGGTATATTTTACTTCATATCGGGCAAATGGAAAAGAAATATATTCAAGAAAGAATGAAAATTGATCCACAGCTTCACAATATACGCCTCAGCACTTGAAAAATTCATAATATTATGTTATATTAATATTACAGATAAATTTGAAAAATACCGCTTAGTGAAATTCGGAGTATCCTTATGAAACTTTCAAAAATCATTGCGTCGATCTTATCCGTTCTCGTCTCTTTTTCCGCGATATTCGTTCTTTCCGCGAGCGTGAGCGCAGAAGCCGCTCCCATTACCTCGTGCGTCAATCTTTCAAACGTAAAGAAAAACGAATCAGGAAACGGATATTATTGGGACAACAGAAACGATAAACTGACGTTATCCGGTCTTAACATCAACACGACCGACGACTGCGGTCTTAAGATACCCGAAAACGCCACGGTCGAGCTGAAAGGCACAAACTATATCACAGCTTCCAAAATAGGTCTTGTCTGCTACGGAACCACGGTATTCACCGGAAGCGGCTCGCTTATAATAACAGCGGGAGAGACCGGAATTTATAATAACTCGCAGGATTACAGATTATATACACGCATAACCTCCGGAACATTCACGATAACCGCCGGCGATTGCGCCGTAAGCTCTCCGAACGCAGGCTTTTATTTAGTCGGCGGCAAGCTTGAGCTTAAGACTACGCAAAAAGACGGTTACGCGATAAACGGCAGAGTCGTAAAGCTGATGGGCGGAAGCATAACGGCAGATAATTCGATAAATGCAAGCTATCAGCTCCAGATAAGCGCGCTATCTCTTACTATCGCATCATCCCGCGCCGCGCTTTCATGCGAAGGCGGAATCAAGATGGATACCGTGTCTATCCGTGCGGGAAGCTCGCTGTCATCGCTGGCAGATAAAAACGAGTACTCCGGTGAAAATTGCCTCATGACCGAATCCACCGCGGCATTTTGGGGACCGAGCTACATTTTCGGCGACAGCGTTCCGGTATTTGTCGATTACATTGTCGTCGCGCTTCTGCTTCTCGCTATCGTTGCCGCAATAGCCGTTCCGACAGCCAGAAAGAAGATCAAAGCGAAAAAAGTACGCGAGACTGTAGATGAATACGAGCGCGCTCACACTGTTGAACGTCGCTCCGACAAAAAATCCAAGGCAAAAAACAAAAAACAGCCCGACACGCAGAATTAATTCTTACCGGATAATAATTATATTTGGAGGCTACAATGTTAAGCGATATCGAAATTGCCCAAAGCACAACGCTCTTACCGATATCCGAGATCGCGAGATCTCTGGGGCTCGGCGAAGACGAATACGAGCCGTATGGAAAATATAAAGCAAAGATAGGCGACGCTTTCTTTGAACGGACCGCCGATAAAAAAGACGGCAAGCTCATCTTAGTCACGGCGATCAATCCGACTCCCGCAGGCGAAGGAAAGACGACAACGACCGTCGGACTCGGAATGGCACTTTCAAAGCTCGGAAAAAACGCAATCATCGCTTTGCGCGAGCCGTCTCTCGGACCTGTATTCGGGCTTAAGGGCGGCGCTGCCGGCGGCGGATACGCTCAGGTTCTTCCCATGGAGGACATCAATCTCCACTTCACCGGAGATATGCACGCCATTACCGCCGCAAATAATCTTCTATCCGCGATGATAGACAACCACATACATCAAGGAAACGCTCTTAAGATCGACGTGCGCAGGATACTGTTCCAGCGAGTTATGGATATGAACGATCGCGCACTCAGAAACGTTACGGTCGGTCTCGGCGGAAAAACCGACGGATTCCCGCGAGAAGAACATTTTATGATCACGGTGGCAAGCGAGATCATGGCTATTCTCTGCCTTTCCGAATCTATCGCAGAGCTGAAAAAGCGGCTCGGCGATATCCTCGTAGCATATTCGCTCGACGATGAGCCGATATATTGCCGCGATCTCGGCGCAGACGGCGCGATGACCGCACTCCTGAAGGACGCGCTCAAGCCAAACCTTGTGCAAACGACCGAAAATACGCCGGCTCTGATACACGGAGGTCCTTTTGCCAACATAGCTCACGGCTGTAACTCGATCAAGGCGACGAAGCTCGCCCTCAAGCTCGCCGACTATACCGTTACCGAAGCCGGCTTCGGCGCTGATCTCGGTGCGGAAAAATTCCTCGATATCAAATGCAGGATCGCCAATCTTAAGCCGTCGTGCATCGTGCTCGTCGCAACGATCCGCGCATTGAAATACAACGGCGGAGTCCCGAAAGATCTCCTGAAGCTCGAAAACACCGATGCTCTTGCACGCGGAGCCGTCAACCTTGAAGCGCATATAGACAATCTCACAAAATACGGCGTTCCCGTAGTCGTCGCGATAAATCGCTTTGATACCGATACCGATACAGAGATATCCTTGCTCGAAGGCATATGCCGCGACCGCGGCGCAGACTTTGCGCTGTCGGAGGTATTCGCAAAAGGAGGCGAAGGCGGACTTACCCTTGCCGAAAAAGTCGTTAAAGCTTGCGAAAGCGAATCCGCTTTTACAACTCTTTATCCCGACGATTATTCCATCAAGGAAAAAATCGAGGAAATCGCGCGTGAGATATACGGAGCCGACGGCGTCGATTATGAGCCTGCCGCAGATCGTGCGATCGCCGCGATAGAGGCTCTCGATGAAAGATATTCCCGATTCCCCGTCTGCATGGCAAAAACGCAATATTCCCTGTCCGACGATCCCGACAAATTAGGTAGGCCGCATGGCTTCCGGATCACCGTCCGCGACGTCAAGCTATCCGCCGGCGCCGGCTTTATCGTTGTTCTCACAGGTCAGATCATGACAATGCCCGGACTTCCGAAATCCCCAGCCGCTCTCGCGATCGACGTCGACTGCGACGGCAGCATCTGCGGTCTGTTCTGATGAGCGACATCAGAATCGTCCATTCATCCTCGGTCGCGGATACGGAAGCGGCGGGCGCTTGGCTTGCCGAGTACACAAAAAGATCAGCCGCTCCGTCGTTTATAGCCATGCGCGGCGATCTCGGTGCCGGGAAAACGGCGTTCGTGCGCGGCTTCACTTCACTACTATCTCCGGGTAGCCGAGTTAAAAGTCCGACCTATAATATTGTAAACGAATACCGCAAAGGCGCCAGACCGGTATTTCATTTTGATCTCTATCGCGGCGGCGATATCGACACGCTCGAATCTATCGGATTTGACGACTACTGTGCGTCTGGAGACGTAATAGTCGAATGGAGCGAAAACATGAGCGAGCTGCCGAAAGACGCGATAATCGTAACGATCGAAAAGATCTCCGAAAACGAAAGAAAGATTATTTTTGAGAATCTCTGATGTATATATTAGCTATTGATACTTCATGCGCGATCTCTACGGTTGCCGTAACATCCGATGATAAGCTACTCGCGGAAATAACGCTGAATCTCGGGAATACGCACAGCGAAACGCTGCTTCCGACAATCGATCTGCTTCTTCGTCAGGTCGGTCTCACCGCTAACGATATATCGCTGTTCGCCGTTACCCTCGGCCCCGGCTCTTTTACCGGCATCAGAATAGGCGTGGCCACGGTCAAAGGACTTGCATTCGGTCGCGGCGATGTCTGCCTTGGCGTCTCCGCGCTTGAGGCTCTCGCGCAGGTCTGCCCCGAAAACGCTGTGATATGTCCGGTAATCAACGCTCGCCACAGTTCTGTTTATACCGCAATGTTCAGAAAAAGTGCCGGCTCTCTCGAAGCACTCGAACACGATGATATTCTTACGCTTGACGAGCTTGCCGTTCGCCTCAAAGCATTGAATGAACCTGTTTATTTATCGGGCGACTGTTGCAAAGCCGTCGCCGCTTCACTGTCTACAGACGTAAATGCGATAACACTTCCGAAGCTTGATATGCCGTCGGCATATTACGTTGCGCTTGCCGCGATGCAGCGCAACAGCTCCGTTTCCGCCGATGCGCTCAATCCGATATATTTGAGAAAATCCCAGGCGGAGCAGGAACGCGAAGCTCGGCTGAATAAAAATAATAATTGAACACAGAGGTGTATTTTCATGATAACTGATCTTTCAAAGCCGATAGCGGTAGCGTGCGATCACGCCGGCTTCCCGCTTAAAAATTTCGTCATTAATGAGCTGACCGCCCTCGGTCACACAGTGATCGACTGCGGCTGTAATTCGCTTGAAAGCTGCGATTATCCGGATTATGCGTCAGCCGCATGCCGAAAGATCCAGTCGGGCGAATGCGGATCGGGAATCTTGATCTGCGGCACCGGAGTCGGTATGTCCATCGCGGCGAACAAGCACCGCGGAATACGCGCCGCCTGCTG
>CAYXNQ010000007.1:0-18105 GCA_964466545.1 uncultured Lachnospiraceae bacterium
CGCGGCATATAGAGACCGCCGTCAGACGCGAGTCCGCGAAGGATCGCGGCAGATGCCGAAATTCCGTTTGCGTCGGCGTTTCTTGTGCTGATATATTCCATAAATGATAACCAACCTTTACTGTATTCGCGCGGCTTTGCGCGTGATTCATGCGAACGACTCGCACATTAATTCAAGTTTTCTCTGAGAAACGAATATAAATTGCCGAAAAACACTTTATCTATCAGATCATCGCTCAATCCTCGCCTTGAGAGCTCCGCAGCGAGCGTGTTAAGCTTAGATACATCGGAAATGTCAGTCGGCGTACATTCGATACCGTCAAAATCACAGCCCAGCGCTATGCCGTCAGTCCCGCCGAGCTTCAAATAACGGCAAATGTGATCGGCAGCGTCGGAGGCAGAGGCAACGCCGTCGGCAAGATGATACGGATACATCGATATTCCGACAAGCCCGCCGAGAGAGACCACTGTCTTAAATTCCTCGTCCGTTAGATTTCTGGTGCAGGAATAAACGCTGGTCGAATTGCTGTGCGTAGCAAGCACAGGCTTTCCGAAGTGTCTCGCTATTTCAAACACATCGCACATTCCCGCGTGCGACAGATGCGATATATCGGGAATTATCCCGACTCCGAAGCATTCGCCGACCGCAGCTTTGCCGAAATCGGTCAGGGGAGCATCCGTATCGTGAGAGCCGCCGATCACATCAAGGCCGCTCCACGTAAGCGTTGCAACGCGAACTCCTACGCGACGCAGAGTCGCAATTCGCGAGATATCATTCCCGATAAGGCGCAATCCCTCGATCGTAAGCACAAACGCCGCCTTACCGTGTTCGAGAGCATTTGAAATATCATCAAACGTCTCGCAAAGCGCGGCGCACGCTGAATTTTCGGATATCTGTGCTGAAAAATAATCTTTGATCTTGAAAAAATTATCGAAGCACTCGTCGTCAGTAAACGACGCATTGCTCCACACCGCCGCAAATTGCACATATTTTTCGTATACCGACGCCTTGTCAAGCGATATATGAAGGTCGGAGCTTTTCAACTCGCGATTTTGGTAAAAAAGCTCGCCCGCGGTATCGCAGTGCATATCGGCCAAGCAAAGCCGTTTTTTATTTCCCGTCATAGTATTTTGCGTCAGGATCGCCTATAGACGAGAGCGGGAACGCCCGAACTACCATTTTACCGACGATGCATCTTGTATCAATCACACCGACCTCACGGAATCTGCTGTCGGCGGAATGATAACGGTTATCTCCCATAACGAAAACGTGTCCTTCGGGAACCGTGTACGGATACTTGATATCGGAGGTTATAAAATAATTCTTATCGAGATAAATATAAGGCTCGTCAACGACAACGCCGTCTACCGTCACCGTCCAAGTGGAGAAATTAATGTCAATTACCTGATTTTCCGTAGCGATGATACGCTTAACTATCGGCTTACAGTAATCTCCGCTCAGTGAAATATTCTGCGCAACTACTATATCACCCTGCTCCGGCTCATAAAACATATCCGTTACAAGCAGATAATCGCCGTTTTGCAACGTGTGCTCCATGGAATTTCCGCTGACGACCGCCATTCGCGCAACAAATGTGAATATCAAAACTATAGCTATCGTGCAGAAAATAAACAGCTCGACAACGTCGTATATATCCCCCGCGAGCTTGGCAAGCCCGCCTTTTCCCGTTTTTCCGCTTTCACCGATGTCTTTATTTTTTACATCGCCGTTAAGCTCATCATTCATAAACAGTGCGCCGCCCTTCATTAAATTTTTGCCGATTTTTATTTTTCGTTGATCATGAGATCAAGCAGATGACTGCCGTCAGGCACGTAAAGCTCAGTCTTTTCGCATTCTGCCTCGGTGAATCTCTTTACACCGTTCTGCTCGCGGCGACTGTCGTAGATGAAAAACGGAACAGCCTCCGACGAATGTGTGCGAATATCAAGCGGAGTCGGGTGATCGGGCAGAACCATTATCTTATAATCCTCGCCGCGATTGAACAAATAATTATCAACCGCCGAGAGAATTATTGAATCTATCTTTTCGACAGATCTTACCTTATTTTCCGCCTCGCCTCTGTGACCGCACTCGTCCGGCGCCTCCACGTGAACGTATACAAGATCCGCACCGCGCGAAAATGCGTCTATCGCCGCCTGCGCCTTACCGTAATAATTGGTCTGATAATTTCCTGTCGCGCCGTCGACCTTGATTATCTCGGCTCCCGCGCAGATTCCAATACCGCGGATCAGATCGACTGCGGATATGACGCTCGCTTTAAGTCCCCACTTATCCGCAAATTTCGGCAAAGCCGGATTTGTACCCGGGCTCCACAGCCACGGTGAATTTGCGGGACGGAGACCGCGCGCACGCCGCGCTTCATTGATCGGATGATGGTTCAGGACTTCATAGCCGCGCTTCATGTAATCAAGGAACAGCTCGCCGCCGTCCTCAGCCTTCGGAAGATAATCGCCGATCTCGCGACCGGGTATATCGTGCGGGCGCATGAATTTGTAATCGGACGCTGCGTTTTTCCACACAAGGCAGTGACGGTAGCTCACTCCGCAATGCAATAAGCGACCTGCAAGCGGGAGCGCGTCGTTGAGCGCCTTTACCAGCTCGGCAGCTTCCTCTGTAGATATCTCGTCCGCGCTGTGATCTATCATTATTTTTTTCTCATACGGCTCGTCACCGTCAGATACCGTGACCAAATTACATCTTATTGCAGTCTCGTCAGGCTGAAGCTCAATTCCCATGCTTACGGCTTCAAGCGGAGAACGACCGTGCGAATAAACGTGCGGATCGTAGGAAAGTATCGCCAGATTTGCCGTGTCGCTTTCCGGAACCATATCTGTGGGAACATTGAGCGATCTGCCGCAAAGCGAGCGCGCCGCAAGCCGATCCATTTGAGGCTTATACGCCGCTTCCATCGGAGTTTTTCCGTCAAGCAATGCGGTCGGACGATCTGCCATGCCGTCCGGTATCAAAACAAAATACTTCATTATATATATCCTTTCGCAACGCGATAACACCGCAGTGTAATATCAGATTCGATATGCCTCCCCGATCGCAAGCGGAGCTCGTGCTTTTATCGGCGATAGCTATAATCCTATTTTACATTATAGCACAGTAATAAAGTAAAATCAAGCGTTTGCAAAAACTCGCCCGATATTCAAAAAAATGTTTTCAGAGTATTGACATCGACACATCTGAGTGATATAATATAGCTGTATTAGTAATGATAATACAGCTATAACGCAGGAAAGGAGAACAGTATGGAAATTTCCGCGGAATTGATAACCGTCGATCTTCGATCGCGCAAGCTGATATACGAACAGCTCATTGACAATATTCGTGAGCTGATCATCGACGGCAGCATATCAAAGGACGACAGTCTTCCGTCGGTCCGCACACTCGCGCGAGAGATCGGCATAAATCCAAATACGATACAAAAAGCATATGCCGAGCTCGAACGGCAAAACGTCATAATGACGTACCAAGGCAGAGGAAGCTTTATCACCGCCGACAAAAACGATCTCGTGAAGGACGGGCGTGACGCGCTTGCTCGCGAGCTGAAGCGAATAAGCGAAAAGGCGATAAAGCTCGGCATTACCGCAAGCGAATTTGAAAAGCTTGCACACGACAGCTTCACGGCGTCCATTTCACAGCAAAGCAAGGAGGAACACGGGCAATGATAGCGATCAAAAACATAAGTAAAAGCTTCGGCAGTATCAAAAGCCTGAACGACGTGTCGTTCGACATCGGCGAAGGCTCGATACTCGGCTTGATAGGTTCAAACGGAAGCGGAAAATCCACGCTTTTGCGCGTAATTTCCGGAATCTACCGCTCTGACTCCGGCGAAATAACGTCGGACGGCTTTCGGATATACGAAAACGCCGAGCTTAAGCGCAACATCGTTTATCTCTCGGATGAACAATACTTTCTTCCTTCGTCAACGATCAAGGATATGAAAAAGCTTTATATGACGGTGTATCCCTTGTTTTCAGAAAGCAAATATAACGCTCTTTTGTCTACTTTCGAGCTTGACGAAAACAGAAAGATCTCGACTTTTTCAAAGGGTATGCAAAAGCAAGCTTCCCTTCTGCTCGGTCTTTCGTGCGAATGTAAATATATCCTCTGCGACGAGACCTTCGACGGACTCGATCCGGTAATGCGCCGCCTTGTCAAACGCATACTCGCGGACGAGGTCGCATCAGCCGGCGTAACTGCCGTCATCGCGTCGCACAATCTCCGCGAGATCGAGGATATATGCGATCATGTCGCACTTTTGCACCACGGCGAGCTGCTTCTCGAAGCGTCGCTCGACGATATCAAGCTGAATCTTCATAAGGTGCAGTTCGTTTCGCAGGAGGAGATCGAAGCGCCCGCAGGCTGCGAGATCATGTCAAGCGAAAAACGCGGAACGCTGACGACCATAATAATCCGAGGGGCACGCGAAACAATCGAGGAATACTTCTCCGGCGCTCATTTCACATTTGCCGAATTTATTCCGCTGACGCTCGAAGAAATATTTATAACGGAAATGGGAGGTCGCGGTTATGACTGCACAAAGATCATATTCTGACAAGCCATGCAGGGAGATAGTAAACCGCAAGCTGTTCAAAAACGAATTGCTCCGCAATTGGCCGCAGCTTGTACTTTTCTTCGCAATATTTACGGTAATATTAGTCATACCGATATCGTTTATAATGAACGACGCGCCGGTGATCACAAATCCCGATAGCGATAAGGCGCGTTCTCTTATCGCAAATCTGAGGGTGTTTTTACAGACCATTCCCGCTTTATCCGCGGTGATCGGTGTTTTTTCGGGTCTGACCACAGTTACTCATATAAACAGCAAGGTCGGGGTCGGATTTTGGCACAGCTTGCCCACCTCGCGTGACGGATTGCTCCTCACCGGAATATCGGTACGCACAATATATTATCTCGTCGCAATGTTGAGCGGCACCGCCGTTTCATGCCTCATAATTATGCCGAGTCACTGTCTTGGCAAGATATTTCCGGAGCTGATGGTAATATTGTGCTACGCGATAGCATATTTTTTCATGTATTACGCCATCACGCTGTTCGCCGCTATGATTACGGGAACAAACGTAACGCGCTTCCTCATGACGCTCTTTATATTATTTGCTCCGGCGATAATAGCGCTTCTGTTTCTTTGGATATTCAATTACAACGCATTTTATACACGCTCGTATTATTATCAAAATTTCATAACCGCATATCTTTTCCCGCATATGTTCGCTGATGACAGCGCCGTAAAATCCATAATATTCATCGCCGCGGCAGCCGTATTTCTCGCGCTCGCATTTATGCTGTACAAAAAGCGGAAAAGCGAATCCGCCGGCACGCCTGTGACATATCGCGTAGCCGAGGAGATCGTCAGATATTCCTGTATGTTCGGTGCGACGACGGTATTCGGATTGGTATTCAACGCACTTTTCGGAGAAACAAGCGGAATGATAGTCGGATTTGCAATAGGTGCGTTGCTCTCGTTCGCAGTATGCAACACCGTATTCAAAAAATCCGCGCGCGCCATGTTCAGTAATCTGAAAAGCCTGATAATATTCGCCGTCGTCTTCTCGCTTGTATTCGTGACATTCGGACTTGACGTTTTCGGCATGGACAGATCCATACTGCCCGCTTCTATGACAAAGCGCATGGAGCTTTCGGACGGAGGACTCAATTACGAGCTGACGGAAAAGGAAGATATCGAATTTGCCAAAGCGGAGCTGGAACGGCTGATAGATATATACGACAATGGCAGCGTTGACGAAAAGATCACGGACGAATTTTACAGCGATCACAATATCGCTTATCGGCAAGTTACAACGATCACTGTGTACATCTATCCGTACGTCGGAATTCCGATCGTCAAAACTATCTATTGCGAAGAAGCCGACGCGGTTGAGTTTTTCCAAAAGCTGAATCAACGCATTTCCACCGAAAAGCTGATCACTGGCACGCTGAAAAAATGCGAGGATTGCAAACGTATTTCACTTTCGTTAGGCGGTGAATACGATAGCTTCTACAGCGGAGACAGCCAAATGCACGAGCTGTTCAGCTTCTTGGCATCTCACGCCGATTATTATACCGAAGAAAACACAAAAGATACTATCGTCGGCGTAATTACATTAAGAACAGTCAACAGCAACGAAAATATCTCCCGAACCGTTCCCGTCTACAGTCGCGACAGCGAGCTTACGGAAAAGCTCGATCGGCTGTTCAATTCTATGGATATTTCGCAATCCCTAACCAACGCTTCGTCCACGATCGCCGAAGTATCCGTACTCAACAAAAGCAACGGTAAAACAGCTACGTTTACCGAGAAAGCCGATATAAATATAATTCTCCCCGCAACGTCATATTGCAGCGACTACTTTGGCGTTTGCACCAGTCTGCTCTCGCTCTCCGCGCCGAATACAGACTACGCAGTTATATTGACCACAAGCGCCGGCGATTCGTTCATATCTTACCTAAGGAAAGACGAAGTACCGAGCATAGTAACAGACGCTCTGAAATAATCAGCAAAACGCAAAAGCTCCCGCACACAACGGGAGCTTTTCTTTGCGAATGCTCAGAAATTAAAACAAGCCCCGACCGAATAGGTCAAGGCTTGCTTTAGTGCTGTCAGTTTGCGTTTATAATGATCGTATGCATACTGCTTCCGGTGTAGTTGCCGTTAACGATCTGCTCCGGCGTATACCAAAATGCGCTGAGAACGATAGTTTTTACGTTGGAAAAGTTTTCGCCCGCAACGATCTTGAACGACGTTACCATCGAATTTGCATTAAAGCTCGTCTCGGTGAGATGACTGTACCATCCTGTATTCTGGTGAATGTCATCGTACATATATATGTTCATATTTGCAATCTCCGCCGTATCCTGCGGCTTTAATATCAAATATGACTCCGTAGACGTGTTTGTGCTTACTCCCATAATAAAGCCGAGACGTGCGCTTGTGTCCGTAATGTTATTTTCGTAAGCGGCGTACCAAAGTCCCTTGTAAGTCGAACCGGTCACATTGGCGTCGTTCGACGGAAGAATAGCGAAGCAGGCAAGCGTCATACCGTCATACCAAGTACCTGCCATTTCGTCCTTGCGGTCGTAATTTTCAGCCGTGCCGTTCTGCAAATATATACCCACAGGAAGAACGACTGTAGGCTGAGGCGGATCGGGATCTTTTTGAGAGTCGGACTCGGAAGCCGACTCAGACTGAGATTCGGATTCGGATGAGGACTCGCTGCTCGACGCGGAAGAATCGGAATCGGAGCCGCTTTCGTCTCCATAGCCCGTCGCGCGTCTGAACGAGCACGAGATCATCGACATACACAGCGCGGCTATCAGAGCACAGATAATTACCTTTTTCATTTTCCTGTTCCACATATTACCTTTCAAATTTTATAGGGCGCTCGCCCTTACGTTTTTATTATAAACGAAAAATGATGAAAATTCAACACTATATTATCAACAAGCTATGACATTATTTGCAAAAATAATATTAAAAATTATTGAAAACAACAAACTTAAAAAAAATGCACTTTTAGTGTTGAAAAATCGTCACAAATATTTTATAATAATGACATACTATACTATGCTTAAGGAAATTTCAAATGAAATTACTCGAAGACAGAATCCTAAGAGACGGTAAGGTTTTATCCGGCAATGTGCTGAAAGTAGACAGCTTCCTTAATCACCAGATCGACGTTGAACTTGTCGACGCTATGGGAGAGGAGTTTTTCAGACTTTTCTCAGGCGAACGGATCGACAAGATCATCACGATAGAATCCTCCGGTATTTCCGTAGCGTATTCGACCGCACGCTGCTTTAAGGTCCCGCTTGTTTTCGCGAAAAAATCCCGCTCGGTCAATTCTTCGGATGATTTCTACTCCGCGCCCGTTGTTTCCTTCACGCGAAAGACAAGCTACGATCTGACGCTTTCGCGCGAATACATATCGAAAGGCGAGCGCATCCTTTTAATTGATGATTTTCTTGCAACCGGAAGCGCGCTTATCGCTTTGCGCGATATATGCCTCACGGCAGGCGCCGACATCGTAGGCGCGGGAATAGCCATTGAAAAATCCTATCAAAGCGGCGGTAAGACTCTGCGCGACAGCGGCTTGCGTATTGAATCGCTCGCAATGATCTCCGCAATGTCGGAAAACGGAGAGATCAAATTTTGTTAATCGGAAGCTAAGCTTCTGAAAAATATTTTTTATTTTGGAGGATGAAATGCTCAAAAAGTTCCTTTCATTTTTACTTGTTGCCATCATGCTTCTCACGCTTGTCGCGTGCGCGGACAACCAGGGAGAAAACGAGGGCATCACAAAGGACAACATTAAGATCGGCGTAATCCACATCGGCGACCCCGCAGACGGCTCCGGCTACAGCTATACTCACGATCAGGGCATCGTAGGTATGCAGAAGAATCTCGGTCTCAAGGACGACCAGATCGTTCGCAAGAACAACGTTTCCGACAGCGATAAGGCTGTCATCACAAAGGCTATCGAAGAATGCATCTCTCAGGGCTGCAACGTTATCTTCGGAACCAGCTACGGCTACATGGACGCAATGAATGATCTCGCAAAAGAGCATCCGAACGTAATGTTCTTCCACGGCACAGGCTATATGAGCAACGGAACGAACTTCTACAACTATTTCGGACGCATTTACCAGGCACGCTACCTTGCCGGCATAGTTGCAGGTCTCAAGACCCAGAGCAACAAGATCGGCTATGTTGCGGCTTACGGCACAGAGCTTGCCGAAACCTCCAGCGGTATCAACGCCTTCACTCTCGGCGTACAGAGCGTAAACCCGAATGCAGAGGTGTATGTAAAATCTCTCAACTCTTGGTTCAGCCCCACAGATGAATCCGCATACGCAGAGGCTCTCATCAACCTCGGCTGCGACGTTATCGCACAGCACTGCGATACAGCAAACCCTCAGATCGTTGCTCAGAATAACGGCGTATTCGGCATCGGCTACAACTCCGATATGAGCAGCGACGCTCCCAACGCGGTCCTCACTTCCGTAGTTTGGGATTGGTCCGTATATTACACCGCAGCAACTCAGGCTGTTATCGACGGTAAAGTCAGCGAACTCGGCAACTATTACAAGGGCTATGCCGAAGGTCTTGTAAACATCGCAAGCCTCGCTTCTTTCTGCGACGAAAAGACTCAGAGCTATGTTGAACAGGTATCCGCACTTCTCAAGAGCGGCGAATGGGATGTATTCACCAATACACGTCTCTCCTTCAATGCCGAAGGTAAGGTTGAAAAGACAACAGCAAGCATTAAGGACAACAAGGGCAATGTCGTTGTAAGCGAAGACGGCAACACTTATTATGTATATGATAAGGATGGCAATCTTCAGGCTCAGGACGGCGGAAAGAATGCAATGGACGGCGTTATCACCGGAACCATGAATTACTTCGTCGCAGGCGTAGAGCTTAAGTAATCTGCAATTTTTGACAATTATATGGGGTGCGCGTCACATGGGCGGCACCCCATATATTCAATAAACCGATTTTACTTATCAGTTGGGAGACGAAATGCAAAATACAAATTATGCTATCGAAGTTAAGGGAATACGAAAAGTGTTCGGTACGGTCGTCGCAAACGATTACATCGACCTAAATCTGAAAAACGGCGAAATACTCGCGTTGCTCGGAGAAAACGGCTCCGGAAAAACGACCCTTATGAATATGCTGTCGGGCATATATTCTCCTGACAGCGGTGATATATATATTAACGGTGACAAGGTCACCATATCCTCTCCAGAGGATGCAAAACGACTGCGTATCGGTATGGTACATCAGCATTTCAAGCTGATAGATAATTTCACTGCCGCCGATAATATCTATATTTCCGCAGGAAACGAAGGCTCTCCGTTTCTAAATAAAAGCCGATATAAAAAGATCAAGGATTTCGCACAAAGCTACGGCTTCGACATAGATCCCGAAAAGTATATCCGCGATATGTCCGTCGGCGAAAAGCAAAGCGTCGAAATCATCAAAGTGCTTTACAACGGAGCAAATATTTTAATACTCGACGAGCCGACAGCCGTGCTTACACCGCAGGAAACAAAGAAACTGTTCTCGGTCCTGCGCAGTATGCGCGACGCCGGTTGCGCGATAATCATTATCACGCATAAGTTGGCCGAGGTAATGGAGCTGAGCGACCGAGTTACGATCCTTCGTGCCGGACGCAGCATAGCCACCATAAATACCGCCGAAAGCACGTCGAAACAGCTCACCGAGCTTATGGTCGGTCACCCGATCGAGCTTGAGATAAAGCGTCCGGAATGTCCGAATCTCGAATGTATAATGAGAGTCGAAAATCTATCGGTCAAAAATGATATGGGCTCGCTCGGGCTCAAAAATGCGTCGTTTGAGCTGCATCGCGGAGAAATACTCGGTATCGCCGGCGTAGCGGGAAGCGGTCAGCGCGAGCTGTGCGAAGCTCTCGCCGGATTGCGCCGTCCGGAAAGCGGTAAAATTTACTATCGCGGCGACGATATAACGAGCGAAACCGCCGCAGATATCATCGCGCGCGGAATCAGCATGAGCTATGTCCCCGAAGACCGCCTCGGAATGGGA
Source organism: uncultured Lachnospiraceae bacterium (assembly GCA_964466545.1). GTDB lineage: Bacteria > Bacillota > Clostridia > Oscillospirales > CAG-272 > CAYXNQ01. Next base: position 10,619 of record CAYXNQ010000007.1, read on the forward strand.
CTCGTCGGCTCGCTGTCTATCACCGACAATATGATGCTGAAAGACTACGACAAAACAAAAGGTCCGTTCGTAGATCGCAAAAAAGCGCGCAGCACCGCAAACAAGGTAATCGAACGACTTGATGTAAAAACGCCGAGCACGGAGATACCGGTCAGACGTTTGTCGGGCGGAAACGTTCAAAAGGTATTGCTCGGTCGCGAGACCGAATCCGAGCCGAACGTACTCGTCACAGCATACGCCGTTCGCGGTCTCGATATCAACTCGTCATACACTATCTACGATATATTAAATGAAGAAAAAACGCGCGGAGCCGCCGTGCTGTTCGTCGGTGAAGATCTTGACGTGCTTCTCGGTCTCTGCGATAAGATCATGGTAATGTGCCGAGGAAACGTAACGGGAATCGTAAGGGCAAAGGATGCGACAAAAGAAGATCTCGCCGAGCTGATGACAGATTCGCGCAGCGTACCGTCAGTCCAGGAAAGCACGGAAGAAACTCAGGTCGCCGCCGATATCGCCGCACCGCAGATTTCGAGCATCGACAAGCCCAAGCCTCAAAAGCAGAAGAAAGCTCATTCAACTATCCACATTGTAAAGCGCGGCGAGCTTAGCACGCCTAAAACTATATTCCTGTATACGATGTCCGTACTTCTTGCGCTCGTTCTCGGCGGAATATTCATCGCGCTCGTCGGCGTGAATCCGTTCTCTTATTTTGCAAAGATCCTCGTCAGCTGTTGCGACGACACGATACATTTGCGCAACTTCATCAGATTAATGACCCCGCTGATCATAACGTCCGGCGGCATTGCGATCGCATTCAAAATGAAATTTTGGAATTTGGGCGCAAACGGTCAGTTTATCATGGGCGCAGTAGCCGCCTCGACCGTAGCGTTTCTTCTGAACGATTCGCTTCCGCAGTGGCTCACGCTTCTGCTCATGGCGATCGCCGGAGCTGTCGGCGGCGGAATATTCGGTCTTATCCCCGCATTCTGCAAGGTGAAATTCAACACAAATGAATCGCTCCTTACTCTAATGCTCAACTATATTGCGCTGTACTTCATAACATATCTGAAAAACGTAATGCTGTTCCGCAAGGTGTCCGACACCGGCATCGTTTACCGTCCCGATTTCAAGCCCCTGCCCGAATCGGCTTGGCTTTATTCGATCAAGATCGGTAGCGTTTCGATAGACATTTCGTTCTTTATAGCACTCGCGTTTATCGCTTTCTTATTTGTATATTTCGGTAATACGAAGCAGGGCTATGAGATCTCCGTAATCGGAGACAGTATCAACACCGCTCGATACGCCGGAATGAAGGTCAACCGTATTATCTACCGCACAATGCTCCTCAGCGCAGCGGTCATCGGAGTTGCCGGTATGCTTCAGGTATCCGGCTCGGCAACCGGACACACCCTCGCGCCCGGAATCACGAATGATGTCGGCTGGACAGGTATAATCGTAGCTTGGCTTGCAAAGCTTAATCCGATCGGAATCCTCGTCGTATCCGTTTTGCTCGCGATCCTCGGCAACGGAAGCAGTATCACGGAGAGCATCTACGGCATTTCCGCGGCAAGCTCTGACATTCTTCAGGCAATCATACTTTTCGCAGTTCTCGCTACGGATTTCTTCATAAGATATAAGATCGTATTTTCAAAGAAGGACGGCAATAAATGAATACCATAATAACATTTTTGTATTACTCGGTAAGAGCCTGCACTCCGTTGATATTCGGCACTGCCGGCGAGATCCTGACGGAGAAGTCGGGTTCGCTCAATCTCGGCGTCGAGGGCATGATGGCAATGGGAGCTATCGGCGGATACTATTTCGCCTGCCTCACCAATTCGATAATTATCGGAATACTCGCTTCCTTTATATCAGCCGGTCTCGCTGCGCTTTTGTTTGCATTTTTGACCGTTACGCTTCAGGCAAATCAAAACGTCACAGGTCTTTCGCTGACGATATTCGGCGTCGGAATGTACCAATTCTTCGGCCGGCTTCTGACCGTCGGCGGCAATTTTCCCAAACTCAACGACAATCCGCACATCAAATGGGCAGTTTCAGATAACGGAATACCGCTTCTGCGCGATATTCCCTATGTCGGACAGCTTTTATTCTCGTATAACTTCTTCGTTTACCTCGCGATTGCGCTCGCCGTAATCCTTTGGGTGTACCTGAAGCACACCCGCACCGGCCTCAAGCTCCGCGCAATAGGCGAAAATCCCGCCGCGGCTGATGCTTGCGGAATCAATGTTTCGCTTTATAAATACCTGAATATCACCATTGGCGGAGGTATTTGCGGCATCGGCGGACTTTATCTCGGCGTTATCACAAACGGCGGCGCTTGGAACGAAAACTGGATCAACGGAATGGGCTGGATAGCAGTATCGCTTGTCATCTTTGCCAACTGGAATCCTATACTCAGCATATTCGGAGGCGTGTTCTTCGGAATGTTCAACGCTCTCCGAGCTTGGAAAGGAAACCTTGAGGACGCCTTCCCGCATCTGTTCGGCTGGTTAAGTGCAATTCCCAACGAATTTTATCAAATGCTTCCCTTTGCGATCACCGCGCTCGTGCTGATAATCTCATCTATCAGCGGCAAAAACAAGAGCGCCCAGCCTTCAGCGATCGGTCTCAATTATTTCAGAGAGGAACGCTGACGCCAACGCAAAACGCATATGCGCAATTCACCGCGTCCACGGCGAAGAAAGGATATAACATGAACTGGCTTACTAAAACCCTTAAACGATATTTTATTGACGCGCTCGGATCAATGGCATACGGTCTGTTCGCATCGCTGTTGATCGGCACGATATTCAAAGCGCTCGGAATGATACCGCATCTTGAGTTGCTCGCGACAATAGGTACATACGCGCAAAAAGTCGCTGGAGCCGCAATGGGTATTTCGATCGCGTACTCGCTGAAAAGCGCTCCTCTCGTAATATTTGCGTCCGCGGCAGTCGGATTCGCAGCAAATGAAATCGGCGGAGCCGGCGGCCCGCTCGCCGTATTCGTCATCGTGATAATCGCAGCAGAAATCGGCAATCTAATTGCAGGCAAAACAAAAATTGATATAATCATCACCCCGTTTATCACTATTCTGACCGGCGGTCTGCTCTCGATATATCTTGCGCCCCGCATCGCAACAGTTGTCGGATACGTCAGTAGCTTTATCGGTTGGGCGGCTACTCAGGCAACCTTCACGACAGGTGTTGTCGTATCGGTGGTAGTCGGAATTGCGCTGACTCTGCCGATATCAAGCGCCGCGATTGCCGCAGGTCTCGTCTTGACGGGAAGCGCTGTTGCCGCAGGGTCGTCAGAAGGTCTCGCAATTGCCGGAGGCGCGGCGGTCGCAGGCTGCTGTGCGCAAATGATCGGCTTCGCGGTAATAAGCTATCGTGATAACGGCTTCGGCGGACTGCTCTCGCAGGGAATCGGCACAAGTATGTTGCAAATGCCGAATATCGTAAAAAATCCTCTTATATGGCTCGCTCCCACGCTCGCCTCGGCGATCACAGGTCCGCTCGCAACTTGTGTATTCCAAATGCGAATGTACGGCGACGCTATTAACTCCGGAATGGGAACGTGCGGCATGCTGGGTCCCATCGGCATAATCCTCGGCTGGATCGATCCGAGCAACGGATATCCCAAAGCGGTAACGTGGTTTGATTGGCTCGGACTTGTTCTGATCTGCTTTGTTCTTCCGGCAATGCTTTCGCTTCTTTTCGATGCCGCGGCTCGCAAGCTCGGCTGGGTCAAAAAAGGCGACATGAAGCTTTCGGCAAAATAAAAATCGAATATCTTATGGCGCGGCGGTTCACTATTCTTGCACGAACCGTCGCGCCCGTATTTTTGTCGCTCTATTGACATAAAATCAAATATATGCTATAATTTCGCATAGTCAATTTATAAATTTGCAATCGGAGGTAACACTAATATGACAAAAAATATGCGCAGATCTCTTTCGCTTTCGCTCGCACTTTTTGCCCTGATCCTCGCCTTAGCTCTCGCCTCCTGCTCACCCGCGTCAAGCGGCGGAAATGAAACGGAGCTGCCGGGCGACAATTCTTCGTCATCGGATTCAGGAAACTCAAGCTCGGATAATGTATCGGAATCCACCGGCGACGAGTCAGATTCCTCAAGCACCAACAAAAAGCTTAATCTTGACGACGTAATTGATCTGTATTCAAAAAGCTCCGAAAAGCGTATGTCCGCCCCCGCTTACTCAATTCAGTCAAATCTCGCCATGTCGATGAATATGCTGGGCATCACCATCGACATTCCGTTGCAGGTAACGGAAGCCAGACGCGGAAGCGGCAACGATATCAGCTATTCGTATTTGATGACGTATACCGGAGCGATGACTGAAATGCTCGGAAGCATCAACTCAAGCAAGATATTCAAAGACGGCTATCTGTATAAAGCCTCGTCAAGCGCTTTGCTCAAGCAGTCAATGAGCGGCAAAGATTTTGAAGCTTCCCTAACAAGCGAAGAAAGTATTCCCGCATTCTCAGACAAAAACACGCTGGAGGGCTTCAAAAACATAACCGCATCTTATGATGCAAACGGCAATATATTTATTGAATTTTCCGCTCCGACCGACGCATTTTTGGAAATCCTCATGCAATCCTTAACAGCTACGGGTGTGCCGGCAAGCTTTTCCGACATTGCACTTCAGGAAATGGCGGCAAGCGCGACAATGACACCCGACGGCACAGTTCTCAATCAAAATTTCAGCTTCACGATCAATGCGAGCGCCGAAAATTACGGCAACATCGCGATAAAGCTTGATATGGAGTCAACAGTCTCCGTTTTCGCACACGCCGATGATCTCACCGCGGATATCTCAGCTCCGGAAAATGCAAACGAGTATATTGATGTCGATGATATCGAAAGCTACGACAAATTAGACGACGCAGTAAATTCCATGCTGACGATCACGAACGGAGGCTACTCTACTAACCTGCATCTCAAATATTCGGAGACTCTCGTTGACAGCGGAGAAAATACCTACAACTACGAATACACCGCTTCAAACTCCGGCAGCTTCAATTTTGACGTAGAAGATCCATATCTTTACGATGAGATAAAGCTTACGGAAAACCAGACCGGCTACGCTGAGGTCGAATATTTTGCGTATAACACTTATCTGGGCGGCCTATTTGAAGCAAAGGACAGCACCGGCTCTCACAGTCAAGAAATCGATGCTGAAACCGTATATTACTCATATATATATAATTACCTCTCGTTCGGATATGTAGATGTTTCAAAGCTTACCGCTCTGCACACCTCCTACGACGCATCTGAGAAGGTGACCACGATCACTTTCGAGCTTGCCGAGGACGCATCATTTAACACCATATACGAATACGCTATAGAGAACAATCTCGATCTTTCGCTTATAGATAAAGAAGCTGTGAATGCGACCTACACGATCTCATTTAACGAAGATCTTACTTATTTTTATACCGAGTATACGATATACTTCAGCGGAAATTACGAATCCATGTGCAATTGCAATTGTGCGCTTTCGCTTGTATGCCAGGCAACCGATAATGCCTAAATAAACGCAAATACCAAGCAACACAAAACAGCAGGACGGTTCAAAACCGATCCTGCTGTTTTATTACGCAAAAAAGATTCCCGCATCACCATAAGTAACACGGGAATCTGATATAGTTAGGTAATGTGCCTATCGGCTAAATATTAATATCTGCCGACGAGCTGATACGGAGTCTGCTTAAATCCGGAGATCGTATCCCAAATGCTCGAATCCTCTTTGATTCTGTAGTCGCCGTTTGCAGCATCTACAAATACATCGTTAAGGGAGTTCATTGCACCGATATAGTTATCATAGAAGATACTGTACTGACGTGTAGCGTCGTGAATGTCGGGAGCCTGATTAGATACGATTACATTCTGCGCGAATGTGCTGAGCGCTGGAGCATACAGGAAGTGTGCTGCCTTTGTATCGCTGTCGTCCTGAAGTGCCTGAGAGAGCCAAGGCGCATTTTCAAGCCAAACCGTTGTCATGTAAGGAGTACCCTGATAGAGTCTCCACATATAACCTTCTGTAGAGAGCGAGTAGAACGCGCCGGGGTTGGTATCTCCGCCATAAAGGTGGTAACCGTTAAACGGACGCTGGTCATAGTAGATAGCGGACTTGCCGGTATTAACGATCGTATTGCTCATATACATATGGTTGTGACCGCCGCCGATCGTCTGGCCGTAGCCTGCTACGTTGACGATGAGGTTGCCGTAGGAGCGCTGGCTGCAGTGACCGTCATCCCAGAACATAGACGAACACTCGCCTCTGCCGGGATAACCGATGTTGTACCAAATATTGTAGCGATATTCCTGGTTGATACAAGCAACGGAGGAACCGGTGTAGATCGAACCCATGTCGGACGCCCATGTAGTTGCGTCGTGGAAGATATTGTATTCCAGAACGTTAAGAGCGAATCCGGGAGAAGCCGCGTTACCTGTGGTATATGCGCCCTCGCAGTGTCTCATTGTGTTGCCATATCCGCCGAGGCCGAGAAGCTTGCCTTCGGTGATATTTTCAAGAGAAGCGTGCGTTGCATAGCAGTTCTCAAGAACGTTGTTGCCACGAGTCAAGGTATCTTTTTCTCCGCCGCCTACGCACAAACCGTTATACGCCATATAGTGAGCTTCGCATTCAACGATAGAGGAATCTGTTCCCCAAATGTCAGCGCCGTTAGCGCAGGAGTAGAACTTGCAAAGATTGAGATGAACGTTTGTGTTCCATACGAAGTAAACGCCTATGCCTCTGAATCCGACAAAGTTGATTCCCTTGATGGTCATGTTGGAAATATTTTCGCCTGTGATCGCGTCACAATTCTTGTATGCAAGCTCGATCTCGGCTTCTGCCATGTCAGCGTCGGGATAAACGTAAAGAAGGCAGTTATCACGGTCGATGTAGTACTCGCCGGGGACGTCAAGCTCATCAAGGATATTTGAGAAGAACATATGGGCGTCGCTTCTGTTCATCTGCACTCCGTCTACGGTAAACGAGCCGTTGTCGAGATTGAAATGACCGATGCCGTGGTCTACCTCATAATCCTGCCAGAACAGACCGGATACCCATACCCCCTCAGTCGTATGCCATGTCTTGATCCTGTTCAAAACGTTAGCCGAGAGCTTGAACGAGCCGTCGCTGTTGCTACCGCTTGCCTGAACGGATTCATCTCCGTTAGGGTAGCGCGCGATTGTGTAAGTCTTTCTGTTGATAGAGAATATTACATTGGGGTCTCCGTTGTCAGGATCCTTAAAAACAAGATCATCCGCTGTAATGCCGTATTTCTTAAGATCGATCATTACAACGTTGTCCTTAGCGTCATCGGAGAGAATAGCCTTTATATCGTCGCCGATTGCCGTGAAATCAGACGCGCTGAGCGAAATGCCGCCCTTGAATACGACCTCGCCGTCGCCGTATGCCGCATATGTGATCGGGCACTCGGCTGTTCCGGAAT
>CAYXNQ010000007.1:18205-21725 GCA_964466545.1 uncultured Lachnospiraceae bacterium
ACCTCGCCGTCGCCGTATGCCGCATATGTGATCGGGCACTCGGCTGTTCCGGAATCTTCTTCCGTGAATACTATAGCGCTGGTCAGTCTGTATTCGCCTGCCATGATCGCAACGGTAAGTCCGCCTTCGGGGAGCTTGCCTTCAGCCTTCATAGCGCGAACGGTGTCGCGAGCCTTTTCGATTGTAGCGAACGGATTTGTCTTGCTTCCGTCGCCCGTCTCGTCGCTTCCGTTAACGGAAACATATATGTCTCCCTCAACGATTCCGTACGGCTTTTCGGTATAAGTGGAAAATATCGACGGAGCGGCATTTTTGAAAAGCGACGATGCGGACATCTGATTATACGTGACGTCCGGCAACTGCTGTTCGGTAGAGACCTGGCTCGAATTGTACTTGAAGCCGTTTTCTTCTTCGAGAGCCGCAGAAATCGCGCACCCCGAAACAGAAATCACGCTCAAGGCAACGAGAGCCATTGCCATAATTTTTACAAATTTCTTTTTCATGCTTGTTTGCCTTTCTGAAAAGTATTTTCATACTGAATCACTTTATTATATCATAAAATACATAAATAGTAAAGTGAATTTTCAATGAATAAGCTATAATTTTAACAAAAGCAGAACAGAAACATAAAAAGGACGCCCGTGCATCGAGCGTCCTTTTATTTTTTGCTATATCAATATCTGCCGATGAGATGATACGGAATATCCTTAAATTCCTTCGCGGTATCCCAAATTGGAGCGTCCTCGCGGATTCTGTAGTCTCCGTTTGCCGGATCTACGAAGATATTTGCAAGGTCACTAACCGAATTTCCGCCTGTATAGTTATCCACTATCGTGCTGTACTGCCGTACAGGACTGAAAATATTGCCGAGCGATGACTTAGAGTTCATCATAATATTATCGCTGATCAGGGTCATCGCCGGATTGAGCAGGAAGTAAGCGTCATGCGACTCGTCATCGTTAAGATTAATGAACGGCAGATACGCTATCAGCTCATACCACTGCTGCGTTCTGGGAACGTAGCCGAAATTGCCTCTGAAGTATTCGTCTTCGGTGCCCTCATAATATCCCCAAAGCATTGCGTCATTATAATATATGGCGTTCTCTCCGGTATTAACAATAACGTTTCCGATTATAGAATTATTGCGTCCGCCGCCAACCATGATACCGGCTCCGCCAATATTTACAAGCAAGTTACCGTAAACGCGCTGGCTTCCGTGGCCGTGGTCCCAGTAAACTCCGTGCGCCGTGGCGTATTCGCCGCCGATATTGTAAATAATATTGTATCTGACCGTGTTATTGGGGGAACCCATGACCGAGTCACCGTAATACAGTGCGCCCATATCCGACGAGATCTTCGTGCAGTCATGGATTATATTATACTCAAACACAGCTTCCGCGTTCCAGACAGACGCCGCGCTCGACGTAGAATATCCGGCTTCGCAGTGGCGTACTACCGTACCAAAGCCGCCCATTTCAAGCGCTCTTTCACCGGTCAGCGACGTCATTGCCCAATGCGTGACGTAGCAGTTCTGCATAACGGAGTTCGACCTTGTAAGCGTTTCCTTTGATCCGCCCGAAATATCAAATCCGTTTGCCTGAACGTAGTGAGCCTCGCAACTGTCAATAGTGTTATTATAACCGTAAAGCCCCAAAGATTTACCTGTCTTACCGCCTACGCAGTAGAAGTAGCATCTGTAGAAGGTAACGTGATCACCATCCTCGATGATCGCGCCGTTTCCTTGGCTTCCGAGGAACGAAAGTCCCATGAAGGTCGTATATGCCAATTTATCACCGTTGAGAAGATCGTCGGTGAAATCGGTGAGAAGCTCAATATCCGCAGTCTCCATATCGCCTGTCGGATACATATACAGCATGCAGGTTTCCTGATCTATGTAGTACTCGCCCGGAACGTCAAGCTCGTCGAGAACGTTATAGAACATATACGGAGTATCGCTGTGCGGCTTATTGTGACTATCAAAGCAGTTTATATCGAAGATAACGTTGTTTTTGCTGAAATCAAAGGAAACCTTGGATGACATCGAGTTCCAGTCGCCATAGAACGTGCCGACGCACCAGATATTCTCAAACGAATGCCAGCTTTTTACGCGCTCCGCCGTTTCATACCTCATCTTAAAGATCGCTGAAGTCTTCGATTCCTTGTAGCCGCCGACCTCAACAACGCTGTCGATAATAGCGAATTCTCCGTCATTTGGGTAGCGCGCGAGCAGGAGCGTTTGCTTGTTGAACACAAGCTGTACGTTCTGACCGAGGTATGATTCATCAAATTTTCTAACATAAGAACAGCTTCCGATATCATACAGCTTAAGCTGATCTTTGGTTATGCCGTACTTGGAGAGGTCTATCATCAAAACCTTATCCTTGGATTCGTCTGGAAGGATAGCCTTGATATCGTCTCCGACCGATGTAAAGTCGGAGGCGTTGAGCTTAACAGTGCCCTTGAATATGACCTCGCCGTCGCCGTATGCCGCGTATGTGATCGGGCAATCCTCGGTTCCCGAATCTTCTTCGGTAAATACAAGACCTTCGCTCAAGCGATATTCGCCCGCCATGATAGAAACGGTGAGTCCTCCGCTCGGAAGCTTGCCTTCGGCTTTCATCGCGCGAACTACGCTCTGAGCCTTAGTTACCGTTGCATACGGATTTGATTTGCTTCCATCGCCGGTCTCGTCGCTTCCGTTTACGGATACGTAGATATCGCCCTCAACTATTCCATATGGCTTCTCCGTGTAATCCGAGAAGATAGACGGTGCGGAAACTCCGCCGAAAGCTGCCGGAGACGAAACGTTGTGATAAGTGATATCGCCTACCGCTTCCTCTTTTGAGACTTGGCTTGAGTTATACTTAAATCCGTTTTCTTCCTCAAGCGCCGCGGATATTGCACAGCCCGACACAGAAATCACGCTCAGTGCCGCCAGCGCCGCCGCGAATATTCTGAACTTTCTTTTCATTGGCTTTTTCCTTTCGGATGCATAGTAATTTGATTTATTATAGCATGTTGCGCCGCGCTTGTCAACACAATTCACAAAAAAATTAGCGTGATATTTGTCATTATGTTAACAATATCCTCAATTAACAAAAAGGCAAGCGATTGCTCGCCTGCCCTTTTATTTTGCGTATTATCAATATCTGCCTATCAATTGATAGGGAATCTCCTTGAAACCTGCCGCCGCGTCCCAAACGGGAGCGTCCTCGCGAATGCGGTAATCGCCGTTTTCCGGATCTACAAATACCTTAGTAAGCGCATTGTTATCGGTTCCGCCGACATAGTTATCTCTGATCACACTATACTGCCATACCTGAGAAAAAATATTTCCGATGGAGCTATCCTTGTGCATTATGATATTCTCGCTGATGTGGCTCATCGCGGGGTTGAAGATGAAGTTCGGCTCGTAAACATCGGCGATACTGTCGGTTGCGTCCTTGAGATATGCGATCGCCTCGAACCATATCTGAGTTTTCGGAACGATCGCGTAATTGTTCCACATATATCCGCTTCC
>CAYXNQ010000008.1:0-21457 GCA_964466545.1 uncultured Lachnospiraceae bacterium
GCGACCTTGCCAAGGTCGAGGTGGCGGGTTCGAGCCCCGTAATCCGCTCCAAAAATGCGGGTACGAATAATATCGTATCCGCATTATCAATAAGGCGCCATAGCCAAGCGGTAAGGCAGAGGTCTGCAAAACCTTTATTCCCCGGTCCGATTCCGGGTGGCGCCTCCAATATATGTTGACATAAAATGTGCCAACCGAAAAGGGTCGAGGTTTTCTCGGCTCTTTTTTGTTTTATGCCGTTTTCCTCACTTTTTGAAAATTCGGATTTTAGTGAAAATAATAGGTATGATTTGTTATAGCAAAGTGCTGTTAGATAGTATTGCTCGTAAAAAAGCGGGGCTTGATTACATTTGTGGTGAACGTGACAGATATATCTTGGATATGTTAGTTAGAGATATTAACACACACTTTAATTTAGATATTCACTATATAGCGGAATTGGATTCTTTCAATATAATTGGCTCAGGTTCAATTATTGCGCAATACATTAATAAGTTTGAATCCGAGTCTGTCCGTTCATATTTGATTCCGCAGATTGTATATGATAAAATCGATAATGTAGAACGACTAATTATTGATTTGTATCGCAAATTCAAAACTTCACACGAGTAATCTCAGTGGCAGATAAGCCGGCACCCGCACATATATATACTCGATATGATACAGCAATCAATACATTAAAGCCCAAGAAATTAAAAACCGAACTGTTTGAAGATTGTGAATGCTCCTCGTGATGTATTTTATCTACCTTTTGCTGTACAAATGATTGTTTTGTGGAAATTGCTGGAATTTAAGGATTTATTATTATATTGTGTTAAAGATGGCGGAATTACTCACGAAGATGTTGGTTTATCTAATGACAATCAAAAATATTATCCTTCTTATGAAGTCATTAAAAAACTTGTATAGTATATCTCCTTAAAGGACCACTGAAGATGGTGCCTCCATTCTGCAGCACTTTCGTCTATATTCGCTTACAGTGATGTAAAAACAAATAACAGTTTATATTTAATCACATCATCAACGAGAGGGCGCCGCTCATTTGCGGTGCCCTCGACTTTTTTGTGTTATTCAGTTGTAACTCCTTCGGCGATCTTCATAAGTTCAGATACCGATGTAAATGAACCGTACAACGAATATTGGTAATGCTGTTTATATTTGTTGCGCCATCGCCGAACTGTTCGGGGGAGCGTTTGATGTGCCTGCGCGGTGATATGAGATCAAGATGCGGCGAGCATATTTGATTGAGCGAAGTGTCGCGCCGTCTGTAGCTATTGTATCTCTTGTTCAAGCTTTCTGAATTCTTCCGTGTCGAAAAATTCGATCAGCGTTATTCCGAAACCGTCGCACAGCATTTTTATTGTGACAATTCCGGGATTTTTGCTTTTGCCGTAAAGAATGTTTTTTATCGACGATGGCGATACAGCCGATTCGGTGGATAGCTTGTAGATCGACATTCTTCGCTCGCCGAGCAGTTGTAATATCCTGTTTCTTACTGTTAAATACGTAGCCATTATTAGCCCCAAAATTAAAATTCTCTTTACATTTTATCTGAATAGTATTGACAAAGCGGGCTATATATGATACAATATGGGCTATAAATAGACTAAGTAGTGAGGACTAATCATGACTGACGAAGGCAGACTCAAAAATCTTTTCTATATCTTCTCTCAAACCGTGCTGTCGCAGCTTGCTGTAGATATTACCTTTGCGCTTCTCATGTACGTTTCTTACGTTGCCGTTGAGCTTAACAGCGGTATACTGTTTATTGTGGGAGCGGCGGCGTTCCTTGCAATGCTGTTCTTTTATCTGTGCGTGTATCTTTACCATAAATCATACGGAGTTCGTATATTCAAAGATTCAAAAAGCGAGTTCAATTCAGACGATTATGTCGGACGTGAATATCAGCACGTTGAATATCAGATAGGAAGAAAAAACACCTTGACCGGACAGCGCAGCATAAATACGCGTACTGTTACTCGCCGGAGAAGCAGCGTACTGATTGCAGCTTTTGTATATTCGATATATATCGGTCTGTTCGGCGTGATACAGTTTGCAATAGAGATAGCGAAAGCCTTATCCTCGGAAAGCAGAATGGCGGCATGGCAGGACGCTCGCGGAGCTATGTTTGATGCGATGGAGGACGAGGGAAAGCTCAGCTTTTTCAAAGTACCGCTTGTCTCTTTTGCGATAATTTTGCTCGCGGTAGTTGTTTCTTTTCCCGTGCAGGTAGTGGATAATATAAAGTATTCGCCCGGCAATATAAAATTTACGATCACCGAAAAAGAAAATTACGGAAACAGAGCGCGTCCGGAAATAGCGTTTGAAGGCGTAGTCACGAAAAAAAGCTCTGCCGAGATTACGGCGGTGAGAGCAGTATTTATATTCAGTGACAGCAAAGGCAATTTGCTTAAGGAGCATGAGGTCTCCGTAAGGGGCTTCAGCGATCCCGCTAATGCCGACGGCTTTGAATTTAATTTTGGCATAATTTTGGATCCTGACGATGATAACGATGTAAGGCTGTGGAACTGCGAGCTTGACGATATTAAGATATCGGTGATCTTCAAGGAGATAAAATACAAAGATCGCGGTTCGGTGTCATCCGATAAGGAATACACGGTCAAGAAATAATCTTTGCGCGCAATTCACTTTAATAAATATTTTATAAGGAGACGCTCAAATGGGACTGAAGGACTTTTTCAAGAAGATTAAAGAGGAAAATCGCAACCTCGGCACAACAACGGCAAGAATCAATAATACTACCTCCTTTTACGGCAATGTCAATCGCGGTATCAAGGACGGAGATTTCTGGAACGGATCGTACGTAAGCATCGAAAACGGCAGCGGCGTTATTTATGGCTCGGCTCAAGATGATTATAAGTTTTCTGTCGGAGATATTGCGTCGTTTGAACTTGTATCAAGCACAGGCGTGAAAATATCCGTAGGCAATCAGACCTTGCCGGCAGTAAGATTTGTTATGACATTTGCGGACGGTAAGAAGGCGCAGCTCGATATCGCGGCAAATAAAGTAGATTCCTTTAAGAAGTCGTTCAACCTGTAAGAACGCAAAATACGGCAAAAAGGTGTCGCAGGCGAATTGTGTGCGACGCCTTTTTATGTGCTTGCGTTTTTGCGTAAGCATATTTGATATGCTCAGGCGCTATTGTGTCGAGTGTATTCCGGCAAGCAAAAGCAGGCGATATTCACGTGGAATATCGCCTGCTTTGTGTCCTGGAGCTGTTATACCGAAATCGTGCTTAAATTCGCCTGTTTTGCGGCGATATATCAGTCGTCGAGGATTCCGAAAACGGCGTCTGTCTTCATGGGAGCCTGACGCTCGTAGGGAGATTCGATCTTTACAACTCTGTTTTCGTTGCTGCTCGTGTAGAACGCGGACATGATCTCCACAACGTGCAACTGCTGCTGGCTGTTTGCGCGATGCATTCTGCCGGTCTGGAGCGCTTTTGCCATATCTGCGAGGCCGAGCGCGCGAGAGTTGTCGGAGTACTGGAATATCTTCGGCATTGAGAATACCTCTGTCTCTCTGCCGCGCTGAAGAACGACTTCACCGCCGAAATTATTGGGGTCGGGAACGTAGATCGTTCCTTCGGAGCCGTAGATTTCTACGCATTCGTTGTGATGATTGTGAGTAACGTCGAAGGTCGTGAATACGCTTGCGACAGCGCCGCTCTTGAAGCGGATATTGCCTGTTACGTATGTAGGAACGTCAACGTCTATTATCTGTCCGTAAAGCGGTTCGCTTGTTATGATTCGCTGAGGATATGATATCTTTGTCATACCGACAACGGAATCAGCCGCGCCGAGCAGATTGATGAGCGCTGTGATATAGTAGGGTCCCATATCAAACATCGGGCCTGCGCCGTATTTATAAAGGAATTCCGGACCCGGATGCCAGCTCTCAGGGCCTCTGCCTATCATTGCGGCATAGCCTCCGATAGGCTCGCCGATAAATCCGCTGTCGATCAGGTGACGGCATGTCTGGATTCCTGCGCCCATGAATGTATCGGGCGCGCCGCCGAGAAGCAGATTCTTATCTTTTGCGAGCAGCGCAAGCTCCTTAGCCTCGTTCAGATCGGGGGAGAGGGGCTTTTCCGAGTAGACGTGCTTGCCGTGCAGGAGCGCCTGCTTCGTAACTTCGTAGTGCTCGTAGGGGCGCGTGATGTTGAGAACGATGTCAACCTCCGGATCGTTGAAAAGCTCATACATATCGTTGTAAAGCTTGGGAATGTTGAACTCTGCAACAGCTTTCTCGGCGCGCTCTCTGATGAGGTCGCAAACGCCTACGATCTCGATCTCCTTAAACATATTGGTAATGTTTCTCAGATAGATGCCGCTTATACAGCCGCAGCCTACAAAGCCTATTTTGATCTTTTCCATTTGTAACTCCTTGAAAATTTTATTACAGCTCCTTGCTCTCACAAGGCACCGTTATACCGTTAAGCAAAATGCCGCTTGCGAGACATTTTGCGTGCCGTCAAATGAAGTAACGACGAGAACTGTACTGCGATTATACCATGAAGCGAAAATGTGTGCTCGCACGGACATTTTTGCGAAGCCGTCAAGTACGCAGATTATGCGTAGCATACGCGGGCGAATGCCCGGAGGCTTGCATCGCAAGACTTTCTGCGATTATTATACCACTGCCTTCGCGTATTTTCAATAGAAATTACGATTTTATCGGAAACTTGAGTCGAAATATGCGAGATTCACACATCTACGCCGAGAAATTTCTTCGCAAGTATGCCGACGGCAAATGATATCACGGCGACGCCGATGCTGATCAACGCCATTTCCGCAAATCTGGAGCGGAACGAGAGATCTTGCGCGACTGAGGTATAGTAGGTGAATCCTGCTATGATAACGACAATAATTACGAGCATACATATCAGCGCGGAGATATATTGTGCGGTTCCGAATATCATGTAAGGCAGTATGAGAAGCGCTACGGTGATCAAATACGCAACTCCGGTATAAATACAGGATTTTAGCGCGTCGCTACGCCCTTCGCTTTTTGCCGACAGAAATTCGCTCGACGCCATGGAAAACGTGGCTGAGATTCCGACGATCAAACCGGACAGCGCGATAAGGCGTGTGTTGCGTAATGCGAAGGTAAATCCTGCGAGGCTACCGGTCAGCTCTACGAGCGCGTCGCTTAATCCGAGTACCATGCTGCCGACATAGCGGAGACTTTCCTCGTCGAGCATTTCGAGCATGGCGGCTTCGCGCTTTTGGTCGTCCTCGCGCAGATGCGTTGCTTCCTCGATCTCGTCGAGCGCAAGATATTCATTTTGATTATTCGCCGCGCGTCGCTCCATCAGCTTTACAGCAAATGTAAATCCGAGCAATCGCGCGGTAAGCACGTAGAGCAGGACGAGCGCGCGCCGCGGCTTCATATCCTCGCCCGTGTATTTTTTCCAAATGTGATAATGCGCGGTTTCTTCTTCTGAAAGACGTAGCAGGGTCTTTTTGTTTTTGTCGCCTTTCGCAAATTTTGCAACTTTTTCGTAGATCAAGCTTTCGTCAAGCTCATACTGTTGCATTTTTCTTATGATCGTCATTGCTTTGAGTGAAATAACTCCGCTCATATGCGAGCCTCCGAAACACAAATTAAATAATTCCGAGAATTATAGCACACTTGCCGCTGTAAGTCAACGGCATTTTTTACAAAAAATCGGCGGTTCATCGGTAATATGGTGAAATATTGCTTTGTGCGGCTGTGCGAATTTCCGGAAAATTCATTGACAAGCCCCGCGTTATGAGATAGAATTAAAACAGAAAAGAGGATGCGTATGAGTAAAAAAATCAGTGTAGCAAGAATATGTCTGATCCTTGTAGGAATATTAATAATTGCCGACGGAATCGCCGCCGCGCTGTGCGTGAACTTCCATTGGGGAATCGTATTTACGCTTTTGCTCGGCGCTGGGCTGTTGGTGATCGGTATGTTCTTTAAGACGATAGCGGCTAATGTCCGAGGCGGGCTACTGATCGCGTTTTTTTCGCTTGTGTTGTTGATGCTCGGGCTTATCTCGGCTTTGTATATCGGCGGAAGTGGGAGCAACGTGGATTTTGATGAGGACGCCGTTATCGTGCTGGGAGCGGGAGTGCGAGGCGACGAGCCGTCTGCGAGCCTGAAAAGCAGGCTTGACGCCGCGGTGGATTATCATTTCAAAAATCCTACTGCGCTGATCGTAGTGAGCGGCGGGTGCGGGGAAGGTGAACGGATCAGCGAGGCGCTCGCCATGGAAAGATACCTGACAGATCGCGGCGTAGATCCCGACGTGATCATAAAAGAGGAAGCCGCTACGAGCACGAGCGAAAATTTTTCATATTCAAAGGAGCTGCTTGATTCGCTTCTCGGAGACGATTTCAAGTTTGCGTTCATTACGAGCGATTTTCACGTTTTCAGAGCGGCTTGGGTGGCGCGTGAAAGCGGATTCGGAACTGCCGGCCATATCGGCGCAGGCGCTTCTCCCGTGCTGTTTTTGCCGAACGGATTGCGCGAATGCGCGGCTATACTTAAATATTGGTTTCTGAAATACTGAGATCTGTTTTGTTAATTCGGTGCCTGTAATGAGTTGAAGCTGTCGAACTTGCAGGCGCATTGCGCGCGAAACTAAATTATTTGGAGCGATTTGATCATATATCGGAGGTGAAGTATGAATATCGGTGCAGTAAATCGCACGCTTGGACTGGCTAAGGCGATACTCAATTATTCGGATGCGCATATCGCCGCCGATTTTGGTTCGCGGAAGCCGAGATTTTCAATTTCTCCCGCCGCCGAGCCGCTCGAACGCAGTACGCCCGAATCGGAGGGGGTAAGCGGGGAGCGTATTGCGGACTTCCTTGATGAGCTGTATGAAGATCTCAGCCTGAATATGCACAACGTAATGATATTGCGCCACGGAAAGATCATTGCCGCGACGTCTTTCGGAAAACAAAATATCAACTCCATGAAAATGACGTTTTCGGCGTGTAAAAGCATAGTTTCTCTTGCGATAGGTATGCTGTGCGATGAGGGTAGGCTGAGTCTTGATGACAAGATATGCGGATATTTTCAGGAGGAACTCGGAGCGATAAGTCGCCTGAAATTGCGCGAGCTGACCGTGGAGCATCTGCTCACTATGTCGTCCGGCGTTGTATTCAACGAAGCCGAGGCGGTGACTGAGGACAATTGGCTTCGCGCGTTTTTCTCATCGGCTACCAAGTTCGCACCCGGAAAGGAATTTTCCTATAACAGCCTAAACACATATGTACTTTCAGCGCTTGTGACTAAGCTGACCGGTACTTCGCTCACGGAATATCTCACTCCGCGGTTGTTTGAGCCGCTCAGAATCAATGATATCTATTGGGCGAAATGTCCGAGAGGGATAGATATCGGAGGCTGGGGGCTTTATATCAGACCGGAAGATATAGCGAAGATCGGTATTTTGGTGATGAACGGCGGCGTGTGGCACGGAGAGCGTATTATTTCCGAAAGCTACATTCATGAAGCTACTCGCGCGCATATGGAGGTCCCGATATCCGCAGGAGAGTTTAATTACGGATATCAAATATGGGTAGGACGCGACGGAAACAGTTTTTTGTTTAACGGTATGCTCGGACAAAATCTACTTGCATTTCCGGCGTCGGAGATCATATTAGTGACAAATGCGTCAAACGACGAAATGTTCCAGCAGGACGACTATTTTAAGATCGCGCTTAAATATTTTGATAAGCCTTTTCCGAGTGTCTGCCTTAAGCGCTCGCGGGATGCGAAAAAGCGGCTTACGCGGGCTGAGAAGCGACTTAAGATTCCGCGCGGGGCGCGCTCGCTGAAGCCTCTGCCACCGCCGCTGTGCATCGCGGAACGCTTTTTAGACGCGGCGCGCGATGAGCGCGTGTGGAAAAACTTGGCGGGCAGACGCTTCTCCGTCAGAAACAAACCGGCGCATATGCGGCTTGTTCCGATCGCGCTTCAGGTCATCGAGGGGGCATACACCTCAAATCTCGTTGAGATCGAATTTTGTGAACGGGACGGGCGCAGACAAATGATATACCGCGAGGAAGAAAATACCTTTACACTTCCGCTTGGAGAAATCTCCGAGATCGAAGCCGGAGGAAATATCTACGCCGTCGCGCTTTCGTTTTCGCATTTTGAAGATGCGTCAGGAATACTTACCGCTAAAATAACGGTAGATTTTCTCGAAACTCCGTTTACGCGTATCATAACAGTCGCGCCGAACGGCGAAAACAGCGTGATAGCGCAGGGCGAGATCCCGACTGAAACGCTTTTGAAAAACGGCGCAGATGGTATACTGAGATCGCTTAACGGTAAGCCGATCGTTTCCGGATTTGCTGAAAAGTTTGACGAAGATTATATAGACTACCGAATTGTACGGCTGTTTTCGCCGCGCATCTTCGTCCGCGAGGAAGCGAGCGTTTCGCGTAAAAGTGCCTCTATCACGCGAATAAACGAGGAAAACAGGTGATAAATTAAAATAATCGGGAATATTTTCAGAAAAGCTATTGACAAGCGGCGCGAAATGTGGTATACTTTCACACGTTGAATAAGAAATCATTTTTTTCGGAGGAAAAGCTATGTCCACATTCATGGCAAAGCCGGAGACCGTTGAGCGTAAGTGGTACGTGATCGACGCAGCCGGCAAGCCCCTCGGCAAGACAGCCGTTGCGGCAGCAAACATTCTTCGCGGCAAGCACCGTCCCGAATTTACGCCTCACGTTGACTGCGGCGAATTCGTAATCATTGTAAATGCTGCAAAGGCAGTTCTCACAGGCAACAAGCTTGTACAGAAGTTCCACTATCGTCATTCCGGCTATATCGGCGGACTTAAGAAGGAATCCTATCGTGATCTCATGCTCAAGCGCCCTGATTACGCAATGGAGCTTGCAGTTAAGGGAATGCTTCCCCATAACTCTATAGGCGATAAGGCGATCACACGTCTTAAGGTCTATGCAGGTCCCAACCACAAGCAAGAGGCTCAGAAGCCTGTAGCTTACGAAGTTAAATAAGGAGAGGACGACAGAAAATGTATACAAGTGTTAAGCCTTATTTCTATGGCACAGGCAGAAGAAAAAGCTCTGTAGCCCGCGTTCGCCTCTATCCCGGCACAGGCGCTGTTACGATCAACGGTCGTGATATCCACGATTATTTCGGTCTTGAAACTCTCAAGACTATCATCAATCAGCCTTTCGCGGTTACAAATACCGTAGGCAAGTATGACATCGTTTGCGATGTACACGGCGGCGGATTTTCCGGTCAGGCTGGCGCTATCCGTCACGGCGTATCCCGTGCGCTTCTTCTCGCTGACGAAGCAAACCGCCCGCTCCTTAAGCGTGCAGGTTTCCTCACTCGTGACCCGAGAATGAAGGAAAGAAAGAAGTACGGTCTCAAGGCAGCTCGTCGCGCAAGCCAGTTCTCCAAGAGATAATTACTTTTGCGTTATTAATGAAAATCTCCGAAGCGTTTTGCTCCGGAGATTTTTGGTTGTATAACGAAGGTCGCAGGCAATGCCCAAATCATTTATCTGAGCAAAGAAAATGATGACTGCTAAAATCGCGGAAAACGGCTTGCAAGCTGAGGAAGGCGGAAAAGATTGCGCTTAACGCTTCTTCAATAGCGGCGGCAGGGCATCTCGCGAAAATGAAAGACAATACGATGAGACTACAGGCTTGTAGCTTATACAAATCGCCGGAACGGTCGGCGGTCATGGCTTTGTGCAAAAAATGCGCCACGGTAGCCTTTATATTGGTAGTGATACTGATAAGCGAGCTGTGCGCTTATGGGCGTATTGCGGCACCGGAAATGCGCGACACCGACTTTGCGCTCCAAGCATTAGATATTTTGGCGATTACGTTTCTTTCGGCTTTTACGACGCTGTGTGGCTGGTTCAATGCTCGTTGTACTGGAAAGGTGCGGAATTTACGTTACGGCGTTTCGCCTGAGAGCAGAAGAAATCCCTCCGCATGAATATCATACGGAGGGATTTTTTATTCGTTTTCCGCGGTAATCTGCGGAAGCTCTGCGGTCGGCTTCAGCGTGATTATCGGTTCAGCTTTTTTGAGAATGCTGTCAGCGGTCAATGTAACTTCCGCGACGTCCTTGCGTGACGGAATCTCAAACATCAGCGGAGTCATTATCTCCTCGATGACGGCTCTGAGTCCGCGCGCGCCTGTGTTGCGTTCGATTGCGGATTTTGCTATCTCGCGCAAAGCGTCGTCGCTGAAATTCAGCTTAACGCCGTCAAGCTCAAACAGCTTTTCGTATTGCTTTACAAGCGAATTTTTCGGCTTTGACAGAATTGAAACGAGTGCGTCTGCGTCGAGATTGTCAAGGCCTACTATTACGGGAAGTCTGCCGACAAGCTCCGGAATAAGTCCGTATTTTACTATGTCATGCGGAACTACCTCGCGGTAGATGTTGCTTTTAAGCTTTTCTTCCTTTTTCTTTACGTCCGAACCGAAGCCTATAGAATTTGAGCCTTTGCGCTGATTTACCACGCTCTCAAGCCCGTCAAACGCGCCGCCGCATATAAAAAGTATGTTCGACGTGTCGATCTGAATAAATTCTTGATTCGGATGCTTTCTGCCGCCCTGCGGCGGAACGTTTGCGACTGTTCCTTCGAGTATCTTGAGCAGCGCTTGCTGTACTCCCTCGCCGGAAACATCGCGTGTGATCGATCTATTTTCGGAAAGCCGCGATATTTTATCGATCTCATCGATATAAATAATACCGCGCTCGGCAAGCTCTATGTCAAAATCTGCCGCTTGGATCAGTCTAAGCAGTATGTTTTCAACATCCTCTCCGACGTATCCGGCTTCGGTCAAGGTGGTTGCGTCTGCGATCGCGAAAGGGACGCTCATTGTTTTTGCAAGCGTTTGTGCGAGATGGGTCTTTCCGACTCCGGTAGGGCCGATCAAGAGCACATTGCTTTTTTGAAGCTCCACTTCGTTTTCGGAGCTTTGCGGTGCCTCGGCTGCTTTTTTACGCTTTTTACCGTTTTGTCTTGCCGCTATATCGTTATTTGCGATCCTTTTGTAATGATTGTATACCGCGACCGATAAAGCGATCTTCGCATTATCCTGCCCGATAACGTATTCGTCGAGCGCGGCCTTGATCTCCATGGGCGTGGGGGGATTTTTGAAATTTTCCGCGTCCGGCTCCGCGTGCTGCGCGTGATCGTGCTCGTAGATTAGATCGCAACACAGATCAACGCAGTTATCGCAAATGAATGCGCCGAACGCTGACGGGATCAATATATCGACCTGTGTTTCGCTTCTTCCGCAAAACGAACAGCGGCGCTCGTTTGGTTCCTGGGCCATAATTCCTCCGTGCCACTTGTGTGGCGTAAGTTGTGATGATTATTTGCCGTTTGCAGATCTTTCTCTGATCACCTTATCGACAAGCCCGTATTCGCGAGCTTCCTCGGCTGTCAGGAAATTATCTCTTTCGGTATCGCGGGCGATCTCCTCTATGCTCTTGCCGGTGTTTTCGGCGAGTATCGAATTGAGCTTTTCTCTCGTCCGGATTATGTGATCGGCGTGGATCTTGATATCGCTCGCCTGGCCCTGCATGCCGCCGAGAGGCTGGTGTATCATTATCTCGCTGTTCGGAAGTGCGAGGCGCTTGCCTTTTGCTCCGCTTGAAAGGAGAAATGCGCCCATGCTTGCCGCCATGCCGAGGCATATCGTGGAGACGTCGCATTTGATGTAATTCATGGTGTCATAGATGGCAAGACCCGCGGAAACAGATCCGCCGGGACTGTTGATATAGAAAAATATATCCTTGTCGGGATCCTGAGCTTCAAGGAAAAGAAGCTGCGCGACAACGAGGCTTG
This sequence comes from uncultured Lachnospiraceae bacterium, assembly GCA_964466545.1. Classification (GTDB taxonomy): domain Bacteria; phylum Bacillota; class Clostridia; order Oscillospirales; family CAG-272; genus CAYXNQ01. The sequence continues at coordinate 11,856 of CAYXNQ010000008.1, forward strand.
CCGTCGTATCGTTTACTTCGTCCGACAGAAACACGATTCTGTCGTTAAGGAGGCGCGAGTAGATGTCAAATGAACGCTCGCCTCGATTGGTAGGCTCTACTACCATTGGTACAAATGCCATTTATTCACACTTTCTTTGCTGCCGTAAGGCAATCGGCAAGGAGTTTGAATTTGCACTGTGCTGCTCTCCTTGCCGTTGAATGTATATTAATTACTCTGCCGCTTTTTCTTCTTCAGCGGGCTTGTCGACTGTGCTTGCCTTTACGAGATCGAGGGCCTTCTGTGTGCGAACGTCAGCCGATATAGCGGCTTCGTCGATCGCTTCCTTGACCTTTTCGACTTCCATTCCGTAAGCGTCGGCAACTTTTTTGTATTCGTTTTCGATGTCCTCTGCGGTGACCTCAATCTTTTCTGCATTTGCGACAGCCTCAAGCGCAAGCTTGACCTTTACCTGTTTTTCTGCCTGAGGACGCATCTGCGTCTTGAGCGCGTCGAGATCCATTCCGGTGTACTTGAAGTATGTGGAGAGGTCGAGACCCTGCATACGGAGACGGTTGTCGTAATCGCGAACGCAATTTTCCGTTTCAGCTACGAACATAGCCTCGGGAATATCGGCAACTACAAGCTCTGCGAGCGCGTCGAGAACCTGATCCTCAACACCGTGCTCGTCTGCGTGCTTCTTTCTCTCAACGATTTTTGCCTTTATATCGGCTTTATATTCATCGAGAGTGTCGAAATTGTTATCGCGAGCAAATTCATCGTCAAGTTCGGGAAGCTCTTTCTTAGATATCGTGTTGAGCTTTGTCTTGAATACTGCCGCTTTTCCCGCAAGCTCCTTAGCGTGATATTCTTCGGGGAATGTTACGTTAACGTCGAATTCGTCACCTGCGTTGTGGCCGATTATCTGATCTTCAAATCCGGGAATGAATGCGCCGGAGCCGAGCGTGAGGTTGTGTCCTGCGTCCTTGCCGCCGTCAAATGCTACGCCGTCTGCGAAGCCTTCGTAATCTATGTTGGCAATGTCACCGTTTTCTGCGGGACGGTCTGTGATTTCAATGGTTCTCGAATTACGCTCGCGAACTCTGTCGAGATCTGCGGCAACATCATCGTCGGTAGCTTCGGTGCTCATGTGAGTTACCGCAATTCCGCGATAATTTTCAATGGTAGCTTCGGGCTTGGTGTAAACCACAGCTTTGAATACTACTCCGTTTTCGTCGATTCCTTCTACGTCGACTTCGGGACGTCCTACGATCTCAAGACCGGAAGCTTTTACAGCTTCGTCGTAAGCTGCGGGGCATACTTCGTCGAGAGCGTCTTCATAGAAAAAGCCCTTGCCGTACATCTTTTCAATGATTGCGCGGGGCGCTTTTCCGCGGCGGAAGCCGGGTACGTTGATCCTACCGCAATTCTTTTTGTAAGCGCGGTTTACAGCTGCCTGAAAAGTATCGTTATCAACATCAAATTTGATCTCATACTTGTTTTTTTCAAGCATTTCGGTGTTCTTTAAGCTCATTTAGACCTCCATGTCAGTATCTCTGACTGAATAATATACTAATTTAAGATAAAATCTCTTTATATTATATAATTTTTTTGTTGCGATGTCAATAGCGTTATGATAATTTCCGCGTTAGCGGTGCGTATGATTTTTGTTTTTTGCCGGCGAAAGATCGGAGAAATACAAAACCGCAGATAAGTCAACCTGACTTTTCTGCGGGAAATTGCTATTGTTTTATCGCGCGTCAAAAATACCGCGCGACATTTTTGCTGCGCGCGATCAACGCGAAGCTGTGCTTGTTATGATTTTTTTGATTTTGCGGACGACGATTTTTTGGAAGAGGATCTTGCGCGCTTTTTTGTGAGTTTTTCAAGCTCAGCGGCGCGTTTCCGCTCCTCCTCGTATTTTGCCATGCGCTCCTCGCGAAGCTGTTTTGCCGCCTCTCCGTCGGCAAGCTTGCGCTCATTGATAAGTGAAACGAGCTTGCTCTGCTCCTCCTCGTCTTCGCACGACAAAAATTTCGCGAATGCGTCGGGATAGACGAAGCTTTTTTCTCCGACCGCTTCGTTTTCAAATGCTACGCGGATATGCTTGTCATCTTGTGATATGACCCGACCGTTACCGAATAGGATATGCTTAACTTGCATGGGCGTTATCCTCCGTTAATGTATAGACCGGCGCTTTGGTTCAAGATATGGCTAATATTCAAAGCGCAGATGTGTTTGGCGGAAAAGTATCATACTACTATTCTATATTATATCATAAATTTATACGAAAATCAAATAGCAAAAGTATACAAAAAATCGGACGTCGGGAGAGGTGCGCTTAAAGATGATATATAATAAATTAAAGCGATAAACCGATAAAGGATGCGCGAAAAATATTTAATTTTATGTTGGATTATTCTGCTTTGTGTGGTATAATAATCGCAGCAAGTCTTGCGGTGCAAGCCCACGGGCTGTCGCCCGCTGTATGCTGCGCATACTCTGCGAGATTGACGGCTTCGCGAAAACGCTTGTGCAAGCACGCATTTTCGCATCATGGTATAATAATCGCAGCAAGTCTTGCGATGCAAGCCTCCGGGCATTAGCCCGCGTATGCTGACGCATTTGAGATATCCGCAACGGATGCGGAATGCTTGCAAAATGGCGCTTTGCGGCAAAAATAATAAGTTTATAAAAATCATCAAAAATAAATAGCATAAGAGAGGATATTATGAAAAAAGCATACGAAAGATTGATCGAATACTCGCGCTTTCCGAGCGCGTCCGACGAAGCGTGCGAGAATTGTCCTTCAAGCAAGGAGCAGCTTGAATTTTCCGCTCATTTGGTCGCCGAGCTTAAGGCTGTCGGTGTTGCTGACGCACATATTGACGAACACGGATACGTATACGGTTCTATTCCGGCGAGCGACGGATGCGAGGGAGAGCCTGCTATCGGGCTTATCGCTCACGTAGATGTTGTGCGCGATGTTGAATACAGGAATGTGAAGGCGCACGTAATTAAAAATTATGACGGAGAAGACGTTGTTTTGAATTCGGACGCCGGCATCGTTATGTCGCCTTGCGACTATCCGTCGCTGAATAATTACATTGGCGACGATCTTGTTGTGACAGACGGAACTACGCTTCTCGGCGCTGACGACAAGGCGGGCGTTGCGGAGATTGTATGTGCGGCGGAGCGGATCATTGCAGATAAGTCGCACAGGCACGGAAAGATAGGTATAGCATTTACGCCGGACGAGGAGATCGGCAGAGGCGCGGATCTGTTCGACGTTGCGAAGTTCGCGTGCGATTTTGCTTACACGCTTGACGGAGCTGCATTCGGCGAAGTCGAGTACGAGACGTTTAACGCGGCTGCACTGAAGGTGACGGTAAACGGCGTGAACATTCATCCCGGCTCGGCTAAAGGAAAAATGATAAATTCGATAATCGTTGCGAATGAATTTATATCTATGCTTCCCGCAATGGAGAGACCGGAGAACACCGAGATGAGAGAGGGCTTTTATCACATCGTTTCTATCGAGGGCGAGGTGGAGAAGACCGTTATGAAATTCATTATTCGAGATCACGACGCGCAGATATTGGCTCAGCGCAAGGCTTACGTCGCGAGACTTGTTTCGGAGCTGAACAGACGTTACGGCGACGGCTGCGTTGAAGCGGATATCAAGGACAGCTATTCAAATATGCGAGAAGTGATCGAGCGGCATCCCGAAATAATTGAGCGTGCGCGTGCGGCTGTTCGCGCGGTTGGCGGAGAGCCGGTCTCGTTGCCCGTTCGCGGCGGTACCGACGGAAGCCGCCTGTCGTTTATGGGTTTGCCTTGCCCGAATCTCGGAACAGGCTCGCATAATCATCACGGAAAATTCGAGTATGCCGCGGCGGGCGAAATGGAAAAGGCGGTCGCGCTTATTATGCGCCTTACTTCCGCAGATTGATCGGAGATAAGCTATGCTGATCGATTTTCATACTCACGCATTTCCCGAACAGCTTGCCGACAGGGCGATCGGCAAGCTTGCCGCAACGGCAGATCTTGTGCCGGAATACAGAGGAACGGTTCCGTCTCTGATAGAAAAAATGGACGAATGGGGCGTGACGGCCTCGGTCGTCTTAAATATTGCGACAAATCCTAAGCAAATGATAAACGTAAACAATTTTGCGATCGCCACGAAGAGCGAGTACGGCGACAGGCTGTATCCGCTCGGTAGCGTTCATCCCGATTCGGATTATTGGGATATCGAGCTTGATCGGATAAAGGTCAGCGGACTCGGCGGCGTTAAGCTTCATCCGGATTATATGCAAACTCCGTTTGATTCTCCTAAATTCACTCCTATCCTCGATTTTGCCGCGGAGCTTGGGTTGTTCGTTATAATTCATGCAGGATTTGACGTTATATCTCCCGATTTTATTCATGCGACTCCGGAAATGATCGTTCGCGCAAAAAAAAGGCACCCGAAGCTCAAGCTGGTAGCCGCGCATTTCGGTGCCAATAAATTGTGGGATGAGGTGTATTCGGTGCTTGCGGGAGAGGATATCTATATCGATACCTCTCTTGCGACTGTGTACGGCCTTGAGCGCTCTCTTGCTGAAAAAATACTCGCAAAGCACGATCCGGAGCGAGTGCTGTTCGGCTCCGACGCCCCGTGGGGCTCTGCGGCGCGCACGCGAGATTATATTGATTCTCTTGCGATCGGAGACGACGCGAAAGAAAAAATATTCAGCCGAAACGCGCTCGCGCTCCTTGAGGGAAGATCATAGATTAAACAGCCGCATAAGCTCAAGACGACGCTTTGCCGCCGCGTATGCGCCTTTGAAATCGCCGATCTTTTCGGAGCATGATTCAAGCTCGCTTGCGGCGCGATATGCCGTGATGTAGCGCGCGTTGTGCGCGAGACGATTCAGTATCGGAGCGGCGTCGGCGTATGCCGAGACGTCCATCAGCTCTTTTGCACGGGCAAAATCGCGATGCTCCGATTCGGTCAGCAGGGCGGAATATTTTTCGGGAGTGCCGCTCGGCTTGTCACATTCCGCGAGGTAATTCAAATACAGATACATTTCGGGGGTAAGGCTGCCGGCGGAAACGTATTCCGCGCTTAGACATTCTTCCGGGATATCTCCGGATATCACGGAATCTATAAGCATACATTGTATCTCGGCGAATCGAGCGAGAGTATCGGTCAGATAAGCCGAGTTGACGATTGCCTCGGCGGCCGACACGAGCTTTGCTCTTGCCGAGGTGAGATGATATACATCCATGTCCTTCTCTGCCGACTGTATCAGCGCGAGCGTGCGGACGAATACAAGCTCGTCGTCGTATTCAAATTCGGCGCGCAACACGCAAAGCTGTTCGCATTTATCATAATCTCCGTTGCGAAGCGCAGTCCGGATATCGATGACCGTGCGATTCTTGAAAAACATCGCTTCTTCGCTTTTGTCACGGGCAAAAAAATACCCGATCGGGACATCGAGCTTCTCGGCTATGCATCGAAGCGTCGATATTGACGGATTTGCCTCGCCGCCTTCTATGCGGCATATCATATTTCGAGTGATATATCCGTCGGCAAGCTCAGCCTGCGTCATTTTCTTTTCTTTTCGCCTCGCGCGTATCTTTTCTCCGAGTGCGAGATTGAATTCGTCTGCCATAGTTTTACTCCCGCTTGATGAGTATTTTTGTATATTTATTAAGCGTCGCCCGAAAACATAACGGGCGGCGCTTTTCGATCGTTCCTATTTAAGCTCGGCGAGCTTCTTTTCGATAGCTTCGGTCAAGCTGTGCTTGTAGTAATCGAGCCTGCTGTCGATGTCGGTCTTTCGACTGCCGAGATTTCCGAGTACGGATACGAGCTGATATTGCAGAGAATCTATCTCGGTCATAAGCTCGTCAAGGCAACCGTGAACAGACGAGCGGATCTCGTCGTTGATATATTCTTTTGCGTTGAGCGCGTTAACTCCGGCGCTGACAGCAAGCTCGCCGGCTTTTCTTTCGGCTTCTGCGATGATCGCGGCGGCTTTTTTCTCCGCGTCACCGATAAGAAGCTCCGCGCTTGTGTTGGCGTTCAACATTATACTGCCGAGCTTTGATGTCATTTGATCGTATAGCTCCGCTTTTTTTGCCGCCTCGTCTGCGGAAAGAGCGGATTCGGCTTCAAAGAGCTTGCGAGTAAGCTCGTCAAGCTGTTGCGTCATGGCGGCGTTTTCGCGGCGCAGAGTATCGTTTTGTGCGGATACTGCCTTCAATTGCTCGCGAAGCTCGTCGGCTTCGAGCGGGTCGAAATCCGCAACCTTGCCGCTTACGCCGGATAATTCAGCCTCAAGCTCGGCGACGCGCGCGCGCGCGGAGGCGGCGTCCGCCTCTGCTGTTTTGACGCTGTTTGATAATTCGTCGATCTTTTCGCTTTGCTCGATCGTGGCGCTTTCCGCGTCCTTGAGCTTGACCGTAGCTGCTTCCAGTTCGGATTCGAGCGCTGTGATCCTCGCGCCGGCTTCTGCTACGCTTGCGGCGGCTTCATTTTCGGCTTTTTGAGCATCGAGCTTTAATTTTTCCGCCTCTGCGCGATAGCTGTTTTCGGCTTCCGCGAAGCGCGAATTCATTTCAAGAATATATTGATTTACGTTTTGTTTATTATATCCGTTCAGTTGCGTTTTGAATACGGGTTTGTTGCTCTCGTTCATAAGAATTGGCGTATCCTTTCTTTGCCTCTGCGATTGCAGATCGAAATGAAAGATCTCGGCGACAAGACCGTTCTCATGTAATATTATGATAGCACAAAATGTGCGGAAAATCAACAGATATTTCAAAAAATAGCCTGTCTCGGCGGGCGGGTAGAAGCTAATATAATTCAAAATAAATTTGCCGCAAAACAAAACTCCGTTTGACATACCGCGGATGATATGCTATAATATATAAAGTGTCGGCGTTTTTGAGCGCGACTGTAAATATTTAACCGAAAATGAGGAAAAATAAAAATGAAGATCAGATTATTGAGCGTTATGCTTGCAGTTCTTGTTGCGCTTGCGGCTGCCGCCTGCGTATCATGCAGAACGAATAAAGGCGACGAGGGTGAATCTTCGGATATGGGACAATCGACGTCGGGCGGCGCGGTCTCCTCGGACGCATCGAGCGAATCAAGCTCCGAAAGTATTACTCCTCCCGCGGCGACTGTTACCGAGCCTATCATTTACAACGGACTTTCCGGAAAAGCGCACGTGCAGGTTGACAGTATAAATTCAATATTTGTCTGCACATTTGACGAATCGAACCTGGTATACGATATCGGTTGCGAGGTAGTTATACATATTCTGACAGACGACGCCGCTACCTACAGAATGACGACGGTGACGCTGGGCGGATATGAGGACCAGATAATCGATGGGCAAAATTGCATAGGAGTCGTATTTCAGATCGACAGACAGTGGCATTTTGAGGAGTTTCCCGTAGAGATAACGGTTACATTTGCGTCATACAGATTTAATTTTGTTTATGCCGGCTGATCGGTAAAATGTAGGATATATAATTAAAAAGCGCGCGGGTATATTGCCTGCGCGCTTTTTGCGGCTTATATGAGCGAGAGACGGCACCCCACAAGGCAAGCGAGCACGCTGAGAACGCCGCCGAGAAGCTTTGCTACAAACAGCCGCCGCAGATCTATTTTCAAGGGTGACGCGAACGCGGCGCTTTGCGCAAGCACCGACAATCCGGAAAAAGATATCGCAAAGGCGCATACCGCTGTGCGCGATATGCCGACGAGCTTGCTTGCCGCGGATATTCCGCCGGTCATCTCTATTGCCGAATTTGCTACCGCGCGAAGCAGATCGCAGTTTTTCAGCGGCGGTATCAGCGAAAGGTAATCGCTTATGACGGAAAAGAATATTACATAGCCGATCACGCACAGCATTGCGAGCACAGAGCTTTGTAGCGATTCCGTGAACGCCGCTGCAAATCCGTGAGTCGCATTTTGATGTGTCGCGCGGCGCGAGCGCACGCCCGGTTTTAGCGGCATAATTTTACTTATTATAACGCATACGAGAAAATTTATCGCGAGGTGAAGGAAATAAAGTATGATCCCCGCTCGCTCGCTTTGAAGCGCTCCGCGTCCGACTGTTCCGATAACGAAAGCGGGAGACGCGGCCGATGAAAGCGCGAGCAAAAGCGAAGCCTCGTCTTTCGATATCTCTCCGCTTTCGCAAAGTCGGGCGGTGAGCCGCGCTCCGACAGGGAAACCGCATATCGCGCCGAACAGCCATGCGCTGTCCGCAGACGGCGGAAGCCCGAAAAACGATCTGCTCGGACTTACGGGCACGCGCTTAACGGTATCTGTCAAGCCACCGCGTAATAGCAGATCCGATATTACCATAAACGGAAATAGCGACGGAACGAGCTTGTAAGCGCACATACGCAGCGCGTCGGTCACGCTTTTCGAGGAATACGGGATCGCCAAAAACACGATCACCGCTGCCGGCGGAAGCAGCCATGCGAGCTTTTTAATTTTGATTTCAATCATTCTGGATCTTGTCATATCGTCACCGTGCGATAATTATTTCTTTGACTAAGGCATATATTGTGTCAGAACATATTATGCGGATGGGGCAGATAAAATGAGAGATAACATTGAAAGAGAAAGTAAGACTGTCGCGCTCACTTCGATCTTCAGCGTGCCCGAAAGATGTCTCGGCGAAGGCGATATTGAGATATCCGGGGGTACGGAGCTGTGCATGACGGGGTGCAGACGTGTGCTTGAATATTCGCAAAGCAGGGTGAAGCTCAGAGCTAAAAAATATTCGCTCTTGATAGAGGGCGAGGAGCTGAGGCTTACGTCGCTGTCGGGATGCGCAATCAGAGTAAACGGAATGCTTACCGCGATATCGTTTGAGAGGAAACGACCGTGAGACTGCTGTTTGATATATTTTTCGGTTATCTTTCGGTGATAGTAAAAGACGAACGCGCGGCGGAATTTTTCGAGCTTTTGCGCGCGTGCGGAATACCGTCGCATATCACGCGGCGAGTTTCGGGCGGCCTTAAGCTTCGGATACCATATTCGGCTAAGAGCGCGGTCGGAGCTTTTTCTTCCGGTGACGGGGAAATATATATCCGCGAATGCGGCTTGCCGGCGGCCGCGCGGCGATATAAGAAGCGCGTCGGGCTTTTCGCAGGAGCTGTGCTGTGCGTGCTTTTACTATGGCAATCGGGGAAGATAATATGGTCGTTTTCGGTAAGCGGAAACGAGCGTTTAAGCGACAAAGAAATAATCACCGCTCTCGGTCAGCTCGGTTGTTCGGTCGGGACGCGGATCGACAGCATTGATTTTGATCTGTTGCATAATGATCTTGCGCTGAAGTTAGACGGCATTGCATGGATATCCGTCAATATGAAGGGCAGTCTTGCGCGCGTTGAGGTGAGAGAGGTAAAAGATCCCGCGAAGATCGACAAATACGAATATTGCAACGTCATCGCGGCGGAGGACGGACAGATCGAGCTTGTGGAATGTTTCGACGGCGTGCGCTGTGCGGAGATAGGCGCTGTCGTGAGACGCGGCGAGCTTTTGATATCCGGAGTATGCGAGGACAAAAACGGAAACGTAACGTACAGGGCCGCCGCCGGCAAGGTGCTTG
>CAYXNQ010000009.1:0-20019 GCA_964466545.1 uncultured Lachnospiraceae bacterium
CACAATCATAAAGCTTTGTTTACATATTCAGACGAATACACAGAAGGAGAGAAAACATAAATGTTTCAAACGCTCATCTTAAAAACTTTAGCAGCGGCAACCGAAAAAGTTAAAAATCACGAAGACACAAGCTTTAGAGAATGGATAGAAAAGCACAAGAAAATTCTTTTGCTTTCCTTTTTCACAGTATTATCCGGCGGAATTACAGCTATAACACTTTATTTTTCGGACAGCGGATTTATCAAAGGAATCACTCACCTCAAAGAGCATATTGAACTTTTAGGAATACCTACCGATCTTCATTTTAATACTTCTGCGGTCTGGATCGGTATGATCGGTACTCTTTTTACAGGTATCACAGCTATACTTTTTGCAATAACGGTACGGCATGCGCTATCTCCGCAAAAAAATATGCACAGCCTTATTAAAAATACGATAAAAACATTTTTACTTCCAACAATAGTACTCATGATCTCAGCTTCGTGCTTTGCCACCATACCATATACCGTTTGTACCATGTTTTGGGATAAGTATTTGAACACAGCATTCGAATTAAAATGTTACGCCCAGATAATAAGCGGATTGCTTTTGCAGATTTCAGTCACTTTTGTATTGCTTTTCATTATCACAGGCGCTTGGCAGATAAAGTGGAGCAGAATATTTTACATTATCGTTTTCGCTATATTTGGCATTTCAGGAATTGCCTCTCTGATTTATCTCAACATTCTGCAACCGTGGTTTCTATTGCCGCATTGTATGCTCACCGCCTCATTTAGTTTTACGGCAATTCTATTCACAAAGCGTAAGAAAATAACAAAAAATTCCTCATACTCGTTTTGAGCATTACGCACATATCCCGTCCAATTACCGCTTATCAAAATATTAAAACAAAATTTTGCTGTTTTTTCCGATAATACGCTCATTCCACCTCCCGTACCGATATTGATACGGGAGTTTTGCCTGTATTCGCCAAAACCTCCCGCTTAGGCGGCGCATGAGAGCAATATGTCACGCCGACGTGATTTACAATCGAGAATCAGGCTATATTCGCCGCTTGCAACTGTTCCCTCTCTGTTTGCATAGCCGTTTTATATTTTTTTGCCGGCTCAAAATATTTTTTGCCGCAAACTATTGACAACCGCAAAACAAGCGGATATAATAAAAACACACACGTAATATTACTGTAGTTATTTTACCGCTCAAGAATGAGAGATTCAAATGCCCAGGAAATTTTTATTCACAAAAGAAGAAATCGTCAAAGCCGCGCTCGATCTCACAAGAGAAAGCGGGCTGTCCGCCGTTACCGCACGCGCTCTCGGCAAAAAACTCGGCACCTCCTCACAGCCGATATTCGGATATTTTGAGAATATGGCCGACGTGCAGAAAAGTATAATAGAGGCGGCAAACGATCTTTTTGACGAATATCTTAAAGAGGACATGGCTACCGAAAAATACCCGCCGTATAAAGCAAGCGGTATGTCATATATTCGCTTTGCGAGAGAAGAAAAAGAGCTGTTCAAGTTGCTTTTCATGCGCGATCGAACAAACGAGGACAAAAATAAAATTTCAGTCCAAACCGAAATGCTGGCAGACATCATTTGCAAGCAAGTCAATATCACAAGAGACCGCGCAATAACGTTTCACCTTGAAATGTGGGCATATGTCCACGGTATCGCCGTTATGATAGCGACAAACTATTACGATTGGGATGACGAGCTGTGCAGCGCCACGCTCACGGATATGTACCAAGGCTTGAAATATAAGTACGAAGAAAACCATAGAGGGATCTAATATCATGTCGTTCGATTACAAAAAAGAATACAAAGAATACTATATGCCGAAAAACACTCCCGGCATCGTGGATATTCCGAAAATGAACTACATTGCCGTAAGAGGCAAAGGCGATCCGAATTTGATCGGCGGTGAATATAAAGCTTCAATAGGGCTGCTCTACGGAATCGCTTTCACAATAAAAATGAGCAAAAAGACCGATCACAGAATCGACGGATATTTCGATTATGTCGTACCGCCGCTTGAGGGCTTTTGGTGGCAAGACGGACGCGGCGGCATTGATTACGCTCATAAAGAAGCTCTCGAATGGATATCCCTCATACGCCTGCCGGATTTTGTTACAAAAGCCGACTTCGACTGGGCGATCTCCGAGGCGACCGAAAAGAAGAAAACCGATTTTTCAAAGGTTGAGATGATGACTTATGCCGAAGGAACGTGCGTTCAATGTATGCATATCGGAGCATACGACGACGAGCCGGCGACAGTGGAACTGATGCATAAATACATGGAAGAAAACGGCTATGAGCTTGATATAACCGAAACGCGATTTCATCACGAGATTTATCTGTCCGACGCAAGAAAGATCGCACCTGAAAAATTAAAAACTGTCATCAGGCATCCGATAAAACGTATAAACAACAGCCGATAAAATTACTAAAAAAGTAGCAAGGAGCTTTGAAATCATGGAAAATATTATTGCGATCAGCAACCTAAGCAAAGCTTTCGGCAAGGTAAAAGCCGTTCAAGATCTGAGCTTCCGCGTAAAGCGCGGCGAGTTGTTCGCGTTTTTGGGCGTAAACGGCGCGGGAAAATCCACCACGATCAATATTATGTGCGCTCAGCTCGCCAAGGACAGCGGAAAAATAGTGATCGACAAATGCGATCTTGATACGGATAAGGAACACATCAAAGAAAAGCTCGGCGTTGTGTTCCAAAATTCCGTGCTTGATTCGGCGCTTTCGGTCTATGATAATCTCGAAAGCCGCGCGGCTCTCTACGGTATCACCGGCAAAGAATTTAAGATCAGGCTCACAGAGCTTGCCGCTATGCTCGATTTTGAGACTCTGCTGAAGCGCACGGTGGGAAAGCTGTCCGGAGGTCAGCGCCGGCGCATCGACGTTGCGCGCGCAATATTACATAAGCCGAAGATCCTCGTCTTAGACGAGCCGACAACGGGACTCGATCCGCAAACGCGCAAAACGCTCTGGAACGTCATTTACGAACTCAGGAAAAGTGAAGATATGACGGTATTTTTGACAACGCATTATATGGAAGAAGCCGCCGAAGCGGATTACGTCGTGATCCTCGACAGCGGCAAGATTTCGGCGGAAGGCACACCGCTCACCCTGAAAAATACATATACGGGAGATTACATTACGCTGTACGGTGCAGATGAAGACGAGGTAAAAATGCTCGGCGTAAAATATGAGCGAGCAAAAAACGCCCATCGCCTCTTTGTTCCGGATACGAAAGCCGCCACAGAGCTCATCGTCAAATATCCGTCCGTGTTCACGGATTATGAGATCACAAAAGGAAAAATGGACGACGTATTCCTTGCCGTTACCGGCAAAAAGCTCGGAGGAAACGAACAATGAAAACTATTTCAGCGCTTATAAAAAGAAACGCTAAGCTGTTCTTTAAGGATAAGGGAATGTTCTTCACTTCGCTTATAACGCCGGCAATACTGCTCGTTTTATACGCAACCTTTCTCGGAAATATATTCCGCGACAACTTTCTTTCGTTTATGCCGGAGGGAGTTACCCTCAGCGAAGAACTCATAGGCGGTCTCGTCGGCGGCGAGCTGATATCCTCAATATTGGCAGTCTCCTGCGTTACCGTTGCATTTTGTTCAAACTTTCTTATGGTTCAAGATAAGGTCAGCGGCGCGAGAAAGGACCTGACGATATCTCCGGTCAAGCCGTCCGTCCTGTCGCTCTCGTATTATTTTGCAAATCTTATCACCACGCTCATTATCTGCTTTGCGACAAGTATTCTCTGCTTCGCATATGTTGCGTCGCTCGGTTGGTATATGAAGCTAAGCGACGTTCTCCTGACGCTCCTTGATATCACGCTGTTGGTGCTGTTCGGAAACGCGCTCTCATCTGTTATAAATTTCTTCCTAAGCTCTCAAGGACAGATATCTGCCGTCGGAACGATCATCAGCTCCGGTTACGGCTTTATCTGCGGCGCATATATGCCGATCTCCTCATTCAGCGACGGGCTTCAAAAGATTATATCGTGTCTTCCCGGCACATACGGCACATCTCTTGTGCGCAATCACGCGATGCAGGGCGCGCTTGCCGAAATGCAAAACTGCGGAATACCTGATGAGGTGATAGATCAGATCAAGATCTCGCTCGACTGCAATATTTCATTTTTCGGTCATTCGGTGTCGATTACGGGTATGTACGCCGTACTCGTAGCAACGACGATAGTTCTTTTGGCAATATATGTGCTCTTAAATATATTCGCCGGCAAACGCAAGAATTGACGATCTGAGCTATGAAAAATTCCAGATATAACATCACAAGATACGTTCTCATATTTTGGACTCTGTTTATAGGCGTAGGCGCTGTTGCCGGCGCGGTCGTAATGCTTACGGATCCGACCGGCAAGGCCATGGGAATGGACGCGATGCTGCCGTATTTTCAAAAGTTGCCGTTTGCGAATATTTTATTTCGCGATCTTGCATTTTCGGGTCTGGCTCTGCTGATCGTAAACGGAATTACGAATCTGCTCGCAGCCGCATTGCTTATCGCAAACAAGAAGCTCGGCTCAGTTTTAGGCGGCGTATTCGGCATAACGCTCATGCTTTGGATATGCATACAGTTTTATATGTTCCCGCCTAACTTCATGTCAACAATATATTTCGTCTTCGGAGCTTGTCAAGCGGTTACGGGATATTGCGCATACGTATTCAAAAAACAGGAGGATTTTTCATTCGATCCCGCCGATTATAAAAGCATCGGCACAAACTCCTCAAAGCTCGTCGTTTATTTTTCACGCATGGGATATGTGAAAAAGATCGCATACGAAACGGCAAACAGGCTCGGTGCGGATATCCGCGAAATAAAAACCACCGAAAAAACCGACGGTACGCTCGGATTTTGGTGGTGCGGCAGATACGGTATGCATAAATGGGGCATGGGTATAGAAGATATATCGGAAAGCCTGTCCGATTATGACGAGATCACGGTATGTTCGCCAATCTGGGTATTTTCGCTTGCCGCTCCGATCAGAAGCTTTTTGAGCAAAGCAGCGGGAAAGGTACACAGTATAAATTATATTTTCGTTCATCACACAAACGGCAAATACGAAAAAGTCGCAAACGAAGCCGATGCTCTGATCGGCATCAAGCACACGAATCTTATAAATATCCGTTGCCGCATGGGAAAATTCAAAACGCTCTGACAGCCCCGCTATATATTCACAAACAAAACTCGCCGAAAGCTATGCTTCCGACGGGTTTTTATATTTATTTTGTGCTAAGCTTTTTACCGGACGCGACCTCAAAATGATATTTAACGATACCGAGATCGAGCTTCGTGTAAAATCCCTTGCCACAGGAGGCTGCTACTGTTCCGTCCGGCTTCAGCTCTATAAAGAATTTTTGCTGATTCATCGCTGTGGGCGCAAGCAATGCGGCGTTCACTCCGCTTAAAAACCATTCCGACATACCGTCGGCATAATTGCAAACTGCCTTCAGCTCTTTGTTTTTATGTGCGCTTCCCTGAGTTTCACCATATCCGAGCGCGATCAGACATACTTCTTTTTCGCCTTTTCCTACCTTGGCAGAAGATCTGCCGTGCGTCAGCGCTACCCAGCACGTGTTGAGACCAAGCTTCTGCGCCTTCAAAACAATTTGCTCGCCATAATACCCAAGTCTTACATCAAGATCGTCAGATTTTTTACCGACGAGCGCAATGTAGTTTTGAACGCCGGTAAACTTACCGTAATGCGCCATAAAAGAATTAAAGCACTTTGCCTCGTCGTAGATCACCTGAATATTCAGATCAGCCTCGCCGTTTATTTGTCCGACAATCGCGTTAAGCACGTCGCGCTTCTCGTTTTCGATAGGCAGCGCTTTGTACTGCCTAACGCTGTGACGCATTTTCATTATTTCCGATATCTCCATCATATTCCTCCTGAGATTTATAATTTATCCATGCTTCTGGCAGGCAATTCTCGCGATATCTCCATAGCAAGCTGTAATACCTTGATAAGCCTGTCGAGGCTCTCCATTTCGGGATCGAAATAATAGTAATTCTTTGTTCCCTCTTTCCGAACCTTCACAATACCGGCCGCCTTCATAATCTGCAAATGATGTGAAACGGCAG
The DNA here is from genome assembly GCA_964466545.1 of uncultured Lachnospiraceae bacterium. Lineage (GTDB taxonomy): Bacteria > Bacillota > Clostridia > Oscillospirales > CAG-272 > CAYXNQ01. The sequence continues at coordinate 6,129 of CAYXNQ010000009.1, forward strand.
GTCTTGATAAATTCGTTTTTTCCGTGATCTCTCCGACGCGCACACCGTTGCATTTGCCCATTTTCATCATTTCCAAGATCAAATGCAGACGCGTTTCGTCGCCGATAGCGGTTAAAAGCTTTGCGCAGTCGGAGAATCCGTCCGCAAGATATGAAACCTTCTGTTGCGCTTCCAAATAATATCCCCCACTTCCGTTCAAATCTAATTATACCACGGTGCGAAAATGCGTGCTCGCGGCGGACATTTGCCCGAAGGCTTGCCTCGCAAGACTTCCTGCGTTGATTATACCATAAATCGCCCCAAAATGTTCATTCGTAAAGAAAATCAAGACGAATAAATACCGAAAAAAAGAGTCGGCATTTGATCTCGCAAACCGCCGACTCTCGCTCTTTTCAAAATTATTTTGCCCCTATATCGTGCTTATCGACAAATTCGATGACCGGCTCCTCGCAGCCTTCAAGCTCAAAGACGACAATATCGTTATCGCCGCTGTGAAGCAAGGGTGCCGGCAGATACAGCGTTTTCTGGGGTCCGACGTTCCAGTATCTTCCGATATTATAACCGTTTACCTCTACAATTCCCTTTGTAAAGCCGTCAAGCGAAACGAAAGTATCGGCAGGCTCTCCGTCTATAGTCAGCGTGCCATGCATGATAGCGGGATATTCTCCGAACTTATCGGAATTATCGGTAAACAGCTCCGAGCCGATCAGATCCTCCATGGAAAGATACCGCATAGTCCAGCCGAAATGATATCTGCGCTCGATCCGAACTCCCGCGACGATACCCTTCGCGTCGCCCGTCATAGGACCGTAATTTATACGTCCCATGTTTTCAACGAGAATATCAAGTCTTACCTTTTCTCCGGTCTCGGCGGAGATCTTCACCTCGTCACTTCGGCGAGTCTTTTCAATCACACCGCGAAATTCTCCGTTTACAAAGATCATGCACCTGTCTCTCGGATCTTCGATAACTATCGCGTGCTCCTCAAACGGCCCCTCGACCTCGCTCGAATAAAGGACAAAGCCGAAATCGCCGCCAAGCTGTTCCATCGTCAGCGGATAGCTGTTTGATACCGGTACGGAAAGCTTGTCAAGCTTATCAAAAAGAGATACCGATTTCGTAAGGCGAAGCTTGCCGTACGATCTTTTCTCGGTATTTTTCACCCGAAGCTCCGGAAGCTTGCCGAAATGCTTCTCTATCTCGCCGCGGACAGCCATATATTTTTCGGGTATGTCTCCGGTCTCCGAAAGCACTGCATCGTTATCGTAGCTTGTGACCGTAGGCGTGTAAAATTCGTTTTGATTAGCGCCGGAATGCATTCCGAAATTAGTGCCGCCGCAGAACATATAGAAGCTTACGCTCGCTCCCATATCGAGCATTTTGCCGAACACCGCCGCCGCGTCTTTAGCGTCGCGCGTGTGATGCTCGCTATACCACGTGTCATACCAACCGTTCCAAAATTCGCTGCACATATAAGGACAATCGGGTCTGTATTCCTTAAGCGAGGCAAACGCGGTCTCAGGAGACGAGCCGAAATTGCACGTTGCAAGATATTCGGGAAGCGTTCCGCCGCCGAGCATAAGTTTTTCATCTCCGTCGGAGGTGAAAAGAAGCTCCTCGCATCCAAGCTCGTGATACATATCCGCAATAGCACGCAGATATTTTTTGTCGTCTCCGTAGCTACCATATTCGTTTTCGATCTGAACAGCTATTATCGCACCGCCGTCTTTTCCGAAATGTCCCTTGAGATGCTCGAATACCGCGGTAAAATATCTCTTAACTTTTTCAAGATAACGCTCGTTGTAACAACGAAGCTTTATATCCGAATAATTCAGCAGCCACGCCGGCAGGCCGCCCATATCCCACTCGGAGCAGATATACGGCCCCGGACGCAGAATAACATTGAGCCCCAGCTCCTCCGCTATCGAAACAAAGCCGGCTACATCCGCACCGCCGGAAAAATCAAACTCGCCCTCGCGACGCTCGTGAATATTCCAGGCAACATAGGTCTCGACTGTGTTGAAGCCGCACGCCTTCAGCTTTTCAAGGCGATCGCGCCAATATTCCGGAACGACTCTGAAATAATGAATAGCACCCGATATAATTCGATACGGCTTGCCGTCAAGGTAAAAGCCGTTTTTGTCATAAGTAAGTCTTGTCATTTGCTGTCCTTTCTGTTTGCGACCCGCCGCGTAACCGATAGGTCATATTGCTTCGTCGTACATTCTTTCGTAAATACTTTCTCCGGCGTAAGACGATAGCTCCGTGATCGCGATCGCCCATATGAGAGCCAACGCAAAGTTCACTACCCATAATGCAGGATGATTTATTACCAGCTTTACGTATGCCGCATTGGCAACGAGCGCAGCTACGCCGAATACCGCCGCACATATGAGCCGGATCTTGCAGGCAGTTCTAAGCTCCGCATTCCGCTCTTCCCTTTTATATTGCAGATGGGAAAAATCTCCTCCGAGAAGCTCAATATGTCCGCGGATCACGCGATACAGGGTCACTGCAAGCAAAACGACAGCCGCAATTCCTATCGCATATTCGATATATACCTTAAACGCCAGCTCGTCGTACATTATTTCGGCGTCCGGAATCCATTCGACCGCGTTGATCTCGTATTTTTCAAGAAAACGCGCGTTTTCCGAAAAATTAAGCACGGAAGCTATCCCCCAGACCAATGAGGTCAACGCACCGGCGATAGCCAGCTTATCATATTTTATCAGCATGATGAATATAAGGATGAAAAACGACGCAGCAAGCACATTCGGAAATACGTTGACGCCGCTGAAACGCATATCGATCACAAAAAATGAGCCGAGACTTGCAAGCGCAAGCATTTTTTTTATTCTGCGCGCGATAAACTGCTTCGGATGATTGATCTTCCGGTCGGCATACAGCTCTTTAAGCTTTTCGCAGGTTTCCTTGCTTTTCCTTATGGAATTTATGTACGGGCAAAGCTTGATGAGACATATCACGCCGAAAACCATCGTTAACAGCCAGGAAAACACATAAAACAACGGCTTAAACTGCGCATAGTTTAGCGAATTCGCGCCGACAGAGCCGATGTAATCGTAAAGCTGAAGCGCGGGCAGCTCCGGCAAAACGGAAAGCACAGCCTTGATTATCACAAAAAGCTGAAAATACAGCCTTATGCCTTCCGCACGTTCGATTATTACCTTGCGCGAGGCGCCGCCGTCACCGCACGCTTTATCTTTCACGCGTTCCGTCTTGATCTTCTTAGCATACACCGCTTCACAACCGTACTTCATTCCGAGGTCGTAGAAAGCTTCAAACAGCTTGCTTATCGCAGGTACTAAGGTAATTACCTCTATCACCGCGAAGGAGAATACCAGCACAAGAAGAAACGTCGAGTCAACATACGGAACAAATACGATACAGCCTACCTTAACAAGCTCGATCAGCGCAAGTCGCCAAAATGCGTCCTTCGCTTCCGCAAAGCTGTCGTGAAGCATTGCGGTCTTAGATAAGCCGATAACGATCAAAATACAGCCGATAAAATCCGGCAGAATGTCGATAATATTGATATTCGGATTTACGAGAAAAACAATTCCCGCAATAATAAAACCTAATCCCATATTAACTTCCTTTCAAGCCGAAATATCATTTCTTTTTCTTTTTATGGCGGCGCGGCTTCTCCTCGCGAGGCTCCGGATGATACAAAACGTCAAGCTTGTCTATCTTCGCGCTCATCTTGTTTATAAATTCAAATTTTGATTTTTTCGGCGTGTATTCGAGATCTTCCTCAAGGCAAAGCATACCGAAGCACTGGTATATGAGCCAAGCGTTAAGTATAACGATAACAATACCGAGAAAAGCTATAAGATACGACGCGTAAACGATCTCCGCGCCGATCGTTGAATCTTCGAGGATCATCGCCGTAAGATTCAAAAACAGAGACAGTCCGTAATAGCAATATGAGACTACAAGATTGCGCTTTGCCCGCCGAGAAAGCTCAGGCGCATCCGCCTCCCGCGACAGCTTTGCCGTAGCGGTGAGGAAAAAGCGGTGAACGACCGCGGTTATCAATAGCTTTGTTATCCTGATGATATAATCGACGACCGAAACCGCGTCAATGGAAAACACGATCATCACCGCGCCGACAAGCGACACCGCGAGAAACGCAAACATCGCAAGCACAGCGTGCAGATATCCCTTTTGATAGCGGGCAAGCCGATATAAGCCCCACAGCATTATACAGCCGCCGATTATGTCTCCGAAAAAGTATATGTCGGTTATTGAAGATAAGAATGTTATCAGATAACCGATAAGAAGCGTTCCGAAACCCATTTCGCGTATCCTTTACCGAGAATCATTCCTCGCCGTCGCCGCTTTGCGCGCCGCAGCATTTCTTATACTTCTTGCCGCTTCCGCACGGACACGGATCGTTTCTGCCGATCTTTTCCGTCTTGTTAACGGTAGGCTTCTTTTTTTCCGCCTTACCGTCTCCGCCGCCGACAAAGCCTTCGTGTACCGGTTTAGCTATCTCAACGCGCTTGACCGCCTGCGCTCTCGGAACTATCGAAAGAAGCATACGAACGGTATCGTCGCGTATCTGCATTATCATTTCGTCAAACAGATCCGCTCCGCTTATTCTGTATTCGCTGATAGGACTGCGCTGAGCATATGCCTGAAGTCCGATGGAATCCATAAGATTATCCATATCTTCAAGATGATCCATCCATTTGGTATCGACATTTCTGAGCAGTACCGCCCTCTCGATCTCGCGCATCTGCTCCGGACCGAACAGATTCTTCTCTTTATCCTCGTACAGCTTCATAGCGCGATCGAAAAGAGTTTCCTCTATCTCGCGACGCGCACTCTCCGGATCTTGCGAAGCGTCGATCTTGAAATCGTCGTCTCCGCAGAGCAAGCCTCTGTATTTCGCGCGAAGTCCGTCTATATCCCAAGCGGAGATATCTCCCTCGTGCAAATACGCCTCGCACGCGTCGTTGAGCGTGCCCTTTATCATGGAGATTATCTTATCCTTGAGATCAACTCCCTCAAGCACCTCTTGACGCTGCTTGTAGATTACCGTGCGCTGCTGATTCATGACGTCATCGTATTCAAGCACGTTCTTACGTCTTTGGAAGTTGCGCTCCTCAAGACGCTTTTGCGCCGACTCGATAGAACCGGAAAGTATCTTCGCGTCGATCGGCTGATCGTCCTCAAGTCCGAGCCTGTCAACTATATTTATGATCTTGTCGCTTCCGAAAAGCCTCATAAGATCGTCCTCAAGCGAGAGGAAGAATCTCGATTCGCCGGGGTCGCCCTGACGTCCCGAACGTCCTCTGAGCTGATTGTCTATACGTCTGCTCTCGTGGCGTTCCGTACCGATCACAAAAAGTCCGCCCGCCGCGCAAACGCGATCCGCCTCAGGCTTGATCTCTGCTTGATAACGCTTATACAGCTCACGGTAGTACTCTCTTGCGGCAAGCGCGTCCTCGCCGACCGACATCGACGAACCGGTAGCCAACGCGATAAGATTTTCTTCGTAGCCTTCTTTTCTCATCTGCGCCTTGGCGAGATATTCGGCGTTTCCGCCGAGCAGAATATCGGTACCTCGTCCCGCCATATTGGTGGAGATCGTAACTGCGCCGTATTTACCCGCCTGCGCCACGATCTCGGCTTCCTTGTCATGATATTTAGCGTTAAGAACGGTATGAGGAATACCAGATCTCTTGAGCTTTTTGGAAAGCTCCTCCGATTTTTCGATGGAGACCGTACCGACGAGTACAGGCTGTCCCTTTTCGTGACATTCGCTGATCTGACGAATTATCGCGTTGTCTTTTCCCTCTTTGTTCTTGTATACGGCGTCGGAATGATCCACTCTGATCATCGGCTTGTTCGTCGGAACCTCAACAACGTCGAGATTATATATCTCGCGAAATTCGTTCTCCTCAGAAAGAGCCGTACCTGTCATTCCCGACAGCTTTGAATACATTCTGAAATAATTCTGAAAGGTTATCGTAGCGATCGTTCGGTTTTCCTTTTGGATCTCTACGTTTTCCTTCGCCTCGATAGCCTGATGAAGTCCGTCGGAATAACGTCTGCCTGGCATGAGACGGCCGGTGAATGTATCGACGATAATTACCTGATTATCCCTAACGACATAATCCGTATCGCGCTTCATGATTCCGTGTGCGCGTATAGCGGCGTAAATATGGTGAGATATCTCGGCGTTTTCGGGATCGGAAAGATTGGTTATTCCGAAATACTTCTCCGCCTTAGCTATACCGGAAGCCGTAAGAGTGGTGCTCTTAGCCTTCTCGTCAACGATATAGTCGCCGGAAACGTCATCGTAGCTCTCCTTGGAATCCATTTCCTTGATGACATATTTTTTCAGCGAACGCGCGAAACGGTCGGCCTGAGCGTAAAGCTCGTCTGCGGTATTTCCCTCGCCGGAGATGATAAGCGGAGTTCTCGCTTCGTCGATCAGGATAGAGTCCACCTCGTCGACAATGGCGAAATTATGTCCGCGCTGAACGAGATCGTTTTTATATATGACCATATTGTCGCGCAAATAGTCAAATCCGTATTCGTTGTTCGTTCCGTAGGTAATATCGCAGCCGTAAGCGATCTGCTTTTCGTGGCGCTTTTGTCCGTGTACGACAAGTCCGGTAGTCAATCCGAGAAATTCGTGTATTCTTCCCATCTCCTCGCAGCCCACGCGTGCAAGATAGTCGTTTACGGTAAATATATGAACGCCCTTTCCGGTAAGCGCGTTCAAATATGAGGGCATAACGGCAACGAGAGTTTTACCCTCGCCCGTTTTCATTTCGGCAATTCTTCCCTGATGCAAAAGTATGCCGCACATGAGCTGAACTCTGAACGGACGTTTGCCGAGCACTCGATCGGACGCCTCTCTCACGAGAGCAAACGCCTCCGGAAGTACCGTCTCAAGCGACGTTCCGCCCGCGATGCTCGCCTTGAGCTTGTCCGTCATTTCGCGCATTTCACCGTCTGACATTTTCGCAAAATCAGGCGCAAGCGCCTCTATTTGATCTACCGCCGGTATTATTTTTTTTATCTGTCTTTCGCTGTATGTTCCGAACAGCTTTGTATATAAGCTCATCTCAGAATACCGCCTCCAATGTGTCTGAATATATTAACAATTAATTATACACCATTAATATGTATGATTGGGAAGCTATTTGTAAAATATTTATAAAAATTATCATAAAAAAAGCATAATGGCACCTACGCTATGCAGTTCGGATGCCGTTATGCCAATTTATGTAATTATAAAACGTCAGCTCGTTATCTGTTCCTCGACAAGGCTGCCGCCGCAATACTGCTCACGAAGCTTCGGCTTCTCGATCTTTCCCGTGGGATTTCTCGGCACATCCGCAAAGATTATCTTTCTCGGACGCTTATACCTCGGAAGTCCGCCGCAAAATTCGTTTACCTCCGCCTCGCTCATGCTCTCGCCGTCCTTCAGCGATATGATCGCCGCCGCGATCTCACCGAGTCTTTGATCCGGCAAGCCGATAACGGCAACATCCTTTATCTTTTCATGCGCCCTGAGATAATCCTCGATCTGAACCGGATAAAGATTTTCGCCTCCGCTGATTATTACGTCTTTTTTACGGTCAACGAGATATATAAATCCGTCCGCGTCCACCTTGGCCATATCTCCCGTCAAAAGCCAGCCGTCTTTCAGTATCTCGGCAGTCGCCTTCGGATTTTTGTAATAGCACTTCATCACGCCGGGTCCGCGCACGGCAAGCTCGCCGACCTCGCCGGTCTCGACCTCCGTTCCGTCCTCGCGCATGATCTTGGTCTCCCAAAGATATCCCGCCTTGCCGATAGCGCCGACGTGATCTATATTCTCAACGCCGAGATGAACGCATCCCGGACCTATCGACTCGGACAAGCCGTAATTGGTATCGTATTCGTGATTCGGGAATACCTCTTTCCAGCGACGGATCAAGCTCGGCGGAACGGGCTGAGCGCCGATATGCATGAGCCGCCACGTATTCAGCTTATATTCATCGAGATCAATATCACCTCGCTCGATCGAATCGAGTATATCTTGCACCCACGGCACCAGAAGCCAAACTATAGTCGCCTTTTCGCTCGCCACCGTGCGCAATATCCATTCCGGTCTCACGCCGCGAAGCAAGATCGACTTCGCGCCGACGAGCAAGCTTCCAAACCAGTGCATTTTCGCGCCCGTATGATAAAGCGGAGGAATACAAAGGAAAATATCGTCCTTCGTTTGAGAATGATGCTTTTGCTCCGTTATGCACGAGCAGACAAGCGCGCGATGACAGTGTAATATGGCCTTCGGCATACCGGTCGTACCCGAAGAAAAGTAGATCGCCGCGTCATCGTCGTCGGATATCTGCACCGCAGGAGCATACGTCGAGCAGTAAGTCACGAGCGTTTCGTAGCTCTCTGCGAACGCGGGAATATCAGAGCCGACATAGAACAAGCTCTTTACTCTGTCAAGCTTCGGCACGATCTGCTCAACTCGGCTGATAAATTCAGGGCCGAACACAAGTATGCTCGCGTCCGAGAGATCAAGGCAATAGTCGATCTCCTCGGCGGTATATCTGTAATTCATCGGCACGGCGAGCGCGCCCGCCTTCAAAATTCCGAAGTATATCGGAAGCCATTCAAGGCAGTTCATCAGGAGCACCGCGACCTTGTCGCCCTTCTTAACTCCGCGCGTAAGCAAAAGATTCGCAAATCTGTTTGCCTTAATGTCGAAATCGCGCCATGTAAGCTCGCGGCGGTATCGTCCGCCGGGCGTGGCTTCGATAAGTCCAAACTCCTGCCAAGTCATATGAGAATCCGGCTGAAACTCCGGATTTATCTCAACCAGCGCAACATCAGACGGATAGAGTCGCGCGTTTTTTTCAAGAAAATCAGTAATAGGCATAGAAATCTCCCCTTAAAACAAAAATAGCCTCAGCCAAAACAGCTGAGGGCGGAGTGTAACCGCGGTACCACCTCAATTTACCGCAAAAGATGCGGTCTCATCGGGAATTCCCCGCGCTGTAACGTGCGCTCACGTCATCGCCTATCGCTTTTTTACAAAGCGCTTCGGAATGAAGCTCCGAGATGTATTTCGTGCAGCATCACCCGCGCCTCTCACCAAACGGCAACTCTCTTTCGGCATGTCCCTGCGCTACTTCTTCCCATCATAGCCTGTAATTCGTATTATATCATCGGCAGTCGGGCTTGTCAATACAAATATACGCAAAAATCTCTTAAATTTTTATCTTTTCTGGGCGCCGTCGCATCACAAAAATATTACAAACTCCATTTGTAATCATGTTGATTTTTTCCTCTGACAGTGTTATAATAATGTAAATCGGATATAAAAATAACATCATCGTAAAATAACAATCAAGCTTTGAAAAAGGAGGAGCAACCTTTGACAGCGGACGTACTGAAAAAGATCAAGCTTGCAGAAGCCGACTGCGATCGCGTAATTGCGGAAGCGGAAGCAGAAGCGGCAAAACGAATAAACGAAACGCGAAACGAATGTGAACGTCGAATCGCCTCGGCCGCGGATAAAGCAGCCGGAGCGAGTCAAGCCATCGCCGAAAGATCGACTTGCGCGGCAAACGAATATATCGCCGCAGAAAAAGCCGCATTTGACGAAGAGGCCCGCAATATTCGCATAAAAGGCGAGGTTCACCTTGATGAAGCCGTTCGGCTTATCGTATGGGGGATAATAAGTAAATGTCAGTAGCAGTAATGAAAAAACTGTCTGCCGTGACCATGCGCGACGGCTCATCTAAGCTGATGCGCGAGCTTCAGCGATTGAGATGCGTAGATCTATGCGCATCAGCCGCCTCTGGCGACGGGCTTAAGCCGCCGGATGTCGCGGGCGATCTCGCAAGGATCAACGGACATATACAGACAGCTTCAAAAGCCGGTGATTTTCTATCCGGATATTACGACGGCAAACGCTCGATATTCACCCCGCTACGCGAGATATCGCTTTCGGATTTTGAAAAAGAGCGAGCGGAAGCTGCGCTTAGAGCGGCGGAAAAAGCTTGCAAGCTTGCAGATGAACTGGCAGAAAGAAACGACGCACTTGCCGAGCTGAAGGAAAGGTGCACGGCGCTCTCCGCATGGGAAGCGTATCCGTTACCGCTCAAATATTGTAAAACCAAGTATACCGTGACGTTCCCCGGTTCGTTTCCACCTTCGAGTGATATATCCGTTATCAACGAAAATCTGAACGAGCTTGCGGCGCTCGCGGAGCAGATAAGCAATACCTCCTCGGGAGTGACTGCGGCGATCACGGTACACAGATCAGATTTTGAAAGTGCGCTTCGCGCGCTGACTGCTCTCGGATTCACCGGATGCCCGCTTTCCTCGGAACATTCGCCGAAGACTGAGCTGAAGAAGCTCGAAAAACAAATAACGCAACTTGAAAACGAAATAGGCGAGCTAAAAAGCACGGCAAAGGAAATGTCCGCCGCGCTCCCCGATATCGAAACGCTGTACGATAAACTGACCACCGATCTTGCTCGCGTCGAAGCGATGAAAAACACTCGCTGTACGGATTCCACGGTCATCATCACCGGCTGGGTCCCAGAAAAATGCGTTTCATCTGTCCAAGCACTTCTCGAATCGCGCGGCGACGCATATGAATTTTCCGTCCCCGAAGAAAGCGACAACGTCCCCGTACTTCTTTCAAACAACAGATTCGCGTCGCATTTCGAACCGGTCCTCGCGCTGTATTCGCTTCCCGCTTACGGCACATTCGACCCGACATTCGTGATGAGCTTTTTCTATCTCGCAATATTCGGACTGATGTTCGCCGACGTGGGATACGGTCTGCTTCTCAGCGCGGTCTGCGTATTCATGCTGTGCAAAATGAGAATGGGCCGCTCGATGAGAATGATGGTCGGAATGTTCGCGATGTGCGGCGTGGCGTCGATCGTGTGCGGAATAATCTTCGGCGGATATTTCGGAGATCTGCCGACAGTCATAATGAAGACCTTCTTCGGAATCGAAAATCCGCCGGATATCGCGCTTTGGTTTAATCCGGTAGACAATACGATAATGTTCCTGGTCGTATCGCTCGCCTGCGGCGCGGTGCATCTCATCGCGGGTCTCTTGATTAAAGCATATATAATGATCAGAAAAGGCGACGTTTTCGGCGCAGTATTCGACGTAGGAAGCTGGCTCGTTTTGTTTTCCGGCATCGGATTTATCTTCATAAATCAAACTGCGGGCGTGATATTGCTCGCCGTAGGCGCCCTTTCCCTGATACTGACGCAGGGACGCGCCGAGAAAAATATCATTATGAAGCTGCTGAAAGGTATCATGAGCCTGTACGGAATCGTAAATTACTTTTCAGATCTGCTTTCGTATTCGAGAATACTTTCTCTCGCACTGTCGTCGGCTATCATCGCAAACGTTGTTAATATGCTCGGTACATTGCCCGGTCCCGGCTTCGGAAGCGTTATCGGTCTTATACTCGCAGCGCTGATAGGTCACACCCTAAATATAGCGATCAATGTACTCGGCACGTTCGTACACACGAGCCGTCTGCAATACATTGAGTTCTTCGGAAAATTTTACGAGGACGGCGGAACTCCCTTCACGCCCCTCACGCCCCACTCTAAATACGTCACATTTAATTAAGTCAAAACAACTGAAATTTTTATAATTAGGAGAATTAAAACAATGATCGAATTTTTGAACACACTTTTCACAGGTCAGAATCTTGCAATACTCGGCGCGGCGCTTGCGGCATTTTTCGCTTGTCTCGGAAGCGCAAAGGGCGTCGGTCTCGTCGGAGAAGCGTCCACGGGTATGCTGATCGAAGACCCCTCGAAATTCGGTAAAGCGCTCATTCTTCAGGCGCTTCCCGGCACTCAGGGTATTTACGGCCTCGTCGTTGCGCTCGTTATCTTTATCAAGATCGGCGTTCTCGGAACACCGGTAGAGCTTTCTCAGGCAAAGGGTATGTATCTTCTTATAGCCGCTCTCCCGATAGCAATAGTCGGATATTTCTCGGCAATTAAGCAAGGCCGCGTTGCCGCTTCCGGTATCAACCTTATCTCAAAGCGTCCCGCAGAACTCGGTAAAGCTATGATATCCGCGGCTCTCGTTGAAACATATGCAATTCTCGCGCTCCTTGTATCTCTCCTCGCTATAATCACCTTCTCCGCTTAAACAGCGCCCACTAATTCTCATAAAACGGAGAAAGAAATGGAAAATTTAGATAAAATACTCGCCCGCATAGCCGATGACGCCCAAGAAAAAAAGCGCGTTATTCTCGAAAAAGCGGACGATGTCTGCCGCGAGCTGAACGCCGAGGCGGACGAAAAGATCGAAAAGATCGTAAACGAAGCAAAGCTCAAATCGCAAAAAAACGACAGCGACATTATGACGCGCGCCGAATCAAGCGCGGCGATGCAAAAAAGATCCGCACTGCTCAAAGCAAAGGTGGATACGGTAGATCGCGCTTACAAGGCTGCGGAAAATTATCTCTATTCGCTTCCCGAAGATCAGTACAGAGAGCTTCTTTCTCAGCTTCTCGCAAACGCCGTCGCGAATCGTCTCGCTGAGATCTCGCATCTTACAGCAATGTACGGAGAGACGGAAGCTGCCGAAAAAAACGATTTCGTCGTATTTTTCAATCAAAACGATCTGAAAAAACACGCGACAGCCGTTGTAACCCGCGCAAAAAAGTTGCTTAGCGAAAAATCTCCCGATTGGAAGCAGATAAAAATATCAAAAGGAGCCGAACCGATCGATATTCGCGGCGGTCTCTCGCTACAGTACGGCGATATCGAAAGCAACTGTTCGTTTTCCGCACTGATCTCCGCCTCACGCGCATCTACCGAGAACGCGGTCGCGGAAGTGCTTTTCGGTAAATCAGATGAAAAATAACTACACCGAATATATGTTCGCCTCTGCCAGAATTAAATCGGCAGACGGCAAAGGAAGCGCAAAGGAACGCCTTGACAGAATGTGCGAAGCCCGCTCATGCGATGAGCTGACGGCAATAATAAAAGAGCTGTACGGTCAATCGGACGCAGATTCGCCCGAAAGCGCCGCTTCCTGCGTTATGCGATCGTCCTTCGCTTTGCTCGATGAAGCCGTTCCGGACAAGACCGTATATGATTTTCTGAAATACAAATACGACTGCTGCAACATAAAGATCGCCCTCAAGAGCCGTATTTTGAAAGCGGATTACAGTAACCTGTATTATCCTTACGGCAGCGTCCCTGCCGACGTTATCGCAGATGCTGTAAAAAGCGGCGACTATTCCGCATTTCCCGCAAATATGGCGCTGGCAGCACCTCGTTCGCTTGAAGCCTACCTCGCCGGCGGCGAAGCCCGCGTGATAGATATTATGAACGATCGCGCTTGCTTTGACGACATATTACGCTCCGCGGCAAAGCTTTCCTCCCCGGAGCTGTCGGATTATTACGCAATGCGCGCCGACATTGTAAATCTTCTCACTTATCTCAGGATACAAAAACAGGGGTTGAGCGAAGCTGCTACTCGCTCCGTAATCGAACGCTCTCTCGTTTCCGGCGGTAAACTGCCGAAGGAGCTTTTCTTTGTGGAAACCGAACCGGATCTTGCCATAGCCGAGAAATATTGGGGATTGTGCGAATTTACATTCGCGCTCAAAAGTATAGGCACTCAAAAAACGCAAGATATAACAGCTCTCGAAAGAAGCTTGGACGAGCTTGCCCTCGCCGCGTTGGCTCCGCTGAAAAACAAACAGTTCGGCGTGGAGGTACCCGCATATTTCATAATCATGCGTGAATACGAAATGAAAAACGCAAGATTGATCTCATCCGCCTTAAGACACAAAGCGTCACGCGAAAAAATAACAGAAAGGTTGCGCACTGCATATGTATAAGATCGGCGT
>CAYXNQ010000010.1:0-19923 GCA_964466545.1 uncultured Lachnospiraceae bacterium
GCTTTTTTGATAAGCTTAAGGAAGGTCTTAAAAAAACCAAAAATTCTGTCATGGGACAGGTCGACGAGATACTGAAAAGCTTCGGTAAAGTGGACGAGGATCTGCTTGAGGAGCTTGAAGAAGCTATGATCTGCGCCGACATGGGCGTGGAAACGGCGAGTGCTATGACGGACGAGCTGCGTGAAAAGATCAAGGCTGATAAGATCCGCGAGACAGACGGCGTAAGAGCCGCGCTCAAAGAGATACTTCGTGCGCATATTGGGGACGGCGAACCGCTCAATATCGGGGACGGACTTTCCGTCATTCTTGTAATAGGAGTTAACGGCGTCGGAAAGACCACGTCTATCGGAAAGATCGCGGCGAATCTGAAGCAAAGCGGCAAAAAAGTTATCGTTGCGGCAGCGGATACCTTCCGCGCGGCGGCGATAGATCAGCTTAAGGTGTGGTGCGACCGCGCCGGAGTTGAGCTCGTGCATCAGAGCGAGGGCTCCGATCCTGCGGCTGTTGTGTTTGACGCCGCGGCGGCTGCCAAAAAACGCGGAGCCGACGTTTTGATAATAGATACCGCGGGCAGACTTCATAATAAAAAGAATCTTATGGACGAGCTGGCTAAGATCGACCGAGTAATATCGCGCGAGCTTCCCGACGCGCCGAGAGAGACGCTTTTGGTGCTTGATTCGACGACCGGACAAAACGCGATCGTTCAGGCGAGAGAGTTCAAAAACGCCGCCGATATAACGGGATTAGTCCTGACTAAGCTTGACGGAACGGCGAAAGGCGGAGCTGTATTCTCTATAAAGAATATGCTCGACATTCCGGTAAAATATATCGGAGTAGGCGAAAAGATCGACGATATGCAGCCGTTCGACGGCGATATGTTCGTCTCGGCACTGCTTGACTGATCGTTCTTTCAGACGATCAAGCTTTTTGAGCCGCTAAACAGCGGAATGGAGGTTAAAATATGACTGAGATAGTACTTGCATCGAGAAATCGCAAGAAGATTGAAGAATTGAACGCGCTTCTTTCTGCGCTTTCTCCCAAGCCGATCAGCGTACTTTCGCTTGACGATATTGGCTTCGGCGGAGAGATCGAAGAAAACGGCGCAAGCTTTGAAGAAAACGCAATTATAAAAGCGTCTGTCCCCGCTTCGATGGGATTTATCGGAATTGCCGACGATTCCGGCCTTTCGGTAGATGTGCTCGGCGGCGCTCCCGGAATCTTTTCGGCGAGATATTCCCAAGAGGGCACAGACGAAGCGAACAATGCCAAGCTCATCTCCGAAATCGCGGATTTTCCGCGTGGAATGAGAGGTGCTGAGTATGTGTGCGCGATGGCGTGCGTGCTTCCGAAGGGATATTCGGCTGAGGCGGTAAGCGAGCTTATGCCGGAGACGGAGCTTATAGAAAAGCTCGCCGGCGGCAACGATTGCTTCACAGTGCGCGGGATCTGCCGAGGAACTATTATTACAAAGGCGAGAGGCAAGGGCGGCTTCGGCTATGATCCGTACTTTTTCCTGCCTAAGCTCGGCAAAACGATGGCTGAGCTGACGCGCGAGGAAAAAAGCTCGATCAGCCACCGCGGAAACGCAATGCGTTTGTTTATACCCGCACTGGCAAAGCTGCTTTAACAAAAAGATCAGAGGTAATTTATGATAAGTGGAAAACAGAGAGCTTATCTTCGCGCACTGGCGAATAAGCTCGATCCGATATTCCAGATCGGCAAGGGCGGTATCGGCGAAGAAATGGCAAAGTCTATTTCCGACGCGCTTGAGGCAAAAGAGATAATAAAGATCTCCGTGCTGGACACGTCGCCGGATACTCCGAGAGAGGCGGCGGACATCCTCTCAAAATTCCTTGCGTGCGAGGTCGTCTCGGTAATAGGAAAAAAGATCGTGCTTTACCGCGAATCTCGTGAAAAAAAGCGCATCGTATTGCCGTAAAATGAAGAAGCTGTATAAGGTCGGCGTCTACGGTGGAACATTTTCTCCGCCTCATGCGGGACATATCGCCGCGGCTCGCGCGTTTGTTTCCGAGCTTGGGCTTGACCGGCTGTACATTTCAGTGGCGGGAATACCGCCGCACAAAAAGCTCGCCGCGGGCGACGCTCCGGAGCTGAGGCTTGAAATGGCGGAAGCTGCTTTTGCTGATTTGCCGGAGGCTGTTGTATCTGATTACGAGATAAAAAAAGGCGGCGTCAGCTATACGACAGACACGCTGAGATATTACAAAGATCAACTTGAGCGCGAGCTTGGAGCTTTTGAGCTTTACTTTCTTTGCGGAACGGATATGTTCCTCACGCTTGATTCGTGGCGTATGCCGGACGTGATCTTCGCAAGTGCGGTGATCGCCTGCGCGAGAAGGGAGAGCGACGGCGCGCTTACGGCGGCAATCGAAAGCAAAAAGCGCGAATACGAAGCTCGCTACAACGCGAAGATCGTATTGCTGTCCGCGCCGGCTGTGGAAATATCGTCAAGCGAGCTGAGAGAAAAGCTGTCGCGCGGAGAAAACGTGTCCGGTTATATCGATGGGCGCGTGCTTGAGATTATAAAAAGCAAGAACTTGTATTTGCAAGGGGCAAATTGACATTATGATAAACGACGTTATATTGAACCATATGCGCGACGACGCAAGAGATCGACTTGACGAAAAACGGTATCTGCATACGGTAGAGGTTGAAAAGGAAGCTGCGGCGATCGGCAGACTGTTTTTACCGGATAAGGTGTATAAGCTGCGGTGTGCGGCTATCCTGCACGATATTACAAAGTCTCTGTCTTGGGATAATCAGATCAGACTCAGCGCCGAGCTTGGAATCGACGTTCCCGACGATCCTCTTGTGTACGGCAGTATTATCCACGGAAAAACAGCCGCGGGGTACGCAAAGCTGAAGTATGAAGAATACGTAGACGACGAAATAGCGTCGGCGATCGCATATCACACAACTGGCAGAGCGGGAATGAGCGTTTTTGAAAGTATAATATATCTCGCGGATTTTATAGAACCGACTCGGATCTATGAAGATTGCGTAAAGCTTCGCTCGTTTTTTAGAAGCGGGATCACGCGCAGTCAAAGCGATGAAGAAAAGTTTTCGGTATTTATCGAAACGCTTGTGCTCTCCTTCGATTCGACCTTACGAGGTCTTATAGACCGTCGCAAAGCGATCAACGCAGATACGGTGTCTGCGAGAAACTATTTTATTTCTCTCCTTGAGGAGATGGCGAAGCCGTAAACGGCGGATTTATGAAAGGTACTTGAATGAACAAGCCTAAAGGCAAACAAAATTATAAAATAGCCGCAGTGATACTTATATCGGTACTTGCTGTACTGATAGCGGCAATAATCGGAGTAGTTGTGTATATAATAACGTACAAACCTCCGATAAGAGACGACGCTCCTCCGTTTGATACGGTAGGCGGAACGGACAGTAACGGCGACGATAAAAATCCGGGTAGCTTAAAAAAAGAAGAAAACTACAATATGCTTTTGGTCGGTCATGACAAGGCGGCGATGCTTGCCGATGTGATAATGCTTGCCAATTACAACGTAAGCGGCGGCAAGGTCACGATCATGCAGATACCGCGCGATACCATCGTGAACGGCAGTGACAAGATAAATTCGCAATTTGCG
Source organism: uncultured Lachnospiraceae bacterium (assembly GCA_964466545.1). Taxonomy (GTDB): domain Bacteria; phylum Bacillota; class Clostridia; order Oscillospirales; family CAG-272; genus CAYXNQ01. The sequence goes on from CAYXNQ010000010.1 coordinate 3,624, forward strand.
ACGGCGTATAACGACGCTGTGGCGAGAGGGGACAAGGATCCCGAACGCTCGGCACTCGACGGATTTACCGACGTTATAGAGAAAAATTTTTGTATAAAGATAAATTTCAGTGCGCTCATAGATCTTGACGCATTTGTGAATATAGTGGACCTGATCGGCGGAGTTGAAGTGGACGTTCCGTTCGATATGGAATACGTCGATCCGTATCAGGATCTTACAATAAGTATTAAAGCCGGTTATCAGACGCTTGACGGAAAGACCGCGGAGGGCTTTGTCAGATTCAGAAGCGATTACGTTCAAGCCGATATCGGCAGAACGAATGCGCAGAAGATATTTTTGGCGTCGATGTTCAAGAAGATCAAAAACAATCTGAATGTGCAGACGGTTGCGGGGATGGCGGAGCAGGCGTTTAAGTATGTTACCACCGATCTTTCTCTTTCCGACGGAGTATATTTCGCGAAGAATGTGCTGTCGCTTGAGTTTTCAAATATACTGATGATAACGGCGCCGGGTGACGGCTACGGAGCTGATTATGTTTTGAATCGCGGCGCGACGATCCGCATAATAAACAGTTACTTTAATCTGTATGAAAACGATATCAGCGACGAGGTGTTCGATCTTAACGCAACCTTCTGCAATATGAACGATCCGGCGATGAAGCAACTTTACTACGCCGCGTCGAGCACGATAGATTACGAATATACCGTTGACGACGCGCTTAACGGCGACATCAACATTCCGACAAAGAATAATTAAATTTTGACCTGACGAGGTATTATATGGAAAACAGCGAAAAGAAAATAATTCTTACAGACAGCTCGCCGCGTGAGATAGCGGAGTTCGCCGTATCGGTGCTCGATCAGCGCAAGGCGAGAGACATTAAGCTGCTGCACGTTGAGGCGCGCACGGTCATTGCGGATTATTTCATAATCGCAACGGGTAATTCGCGCACGCAGATCAAGGCGCTTGCCGACGAGCTGGAGTTCAGACTTGAGGAAGCGGGCGTAAAAAAGGCGCACAATGTCGAGGGCGGCGACGGAAGCTCTTGGATACTTCTCGATTTCGGTTCTTTGATAGTTCACGTATTTTCTCCCGACGCAAGAAAGTTTTATCAGCTTGAGAAGCTGTACGCCGACGCGTCGGAGGAGGATATATCCGCTCTGATAAACGAGGAATGAACAATTTTAGTAATTTCGACACGGAAAGGTTTGAAAGAATATGAGATACGATTTCAAAGCCACTGAAGCAAAATGGCAAAAAGCATGGGAGGAAGGTCACGTCTTTGAGGCAAAGGACGATCACACTCTCCCGAAATTTTACGGACTCGTCGAATTTCCCTATCCGAGCGGAGCGGGAATGCACGTTGGTCACATCAAGGCATATTCCGGTCTTGAGGTCATCTCGCGTAAAAAGAGAATGCAGGGCTATAACGTCCTTTTTCCGATAGGCTTCGACGCCTTCGGACTTCCGACTGAAAACTCGGCTATAAAATTTAATACGCATCCGCGTGTGCTGACGGATAAAAATATAGAAAAATTCACATCACAGCTCAAGCGCGTAGGCTTTTCGTTCGATTGGAGCCGCGTTATCGATACGACAGACGAGGGCTATTACAAGTGGACTCAGTGGATATTCAGAAAAATGTTCGACGCGGGACTTGTTTTCCGCGCAAAAACTCTTGTAAACTACTGCCCGCACTGTAAGGTCGTTCTCTCAAACGAGGATTCTCAGGGCGGAAAGTGCGATATATGTCACAGCGATATCATTCAGAAATCCAAGGATGTGTGGTATCTTCGCATAACCGAATATGCTGACAAGCTTCTTTGGGGACTTGATAAGGTCGATTATCTGCCTAACATCAAGCTCCAGCAGGAGAACTGGATCGGCAGATCCGAGGGAGCGTTTGTTAATTTCTCGCTGACCGGCTGCGACGATAAGCTGAGAATATATACGACTCGCCCCGATACCATGTTCGGAGTTACATTTATGGTAATAGCTCCCGAGCATCCGATAATCGAAAAATACCGTGACAGGATAGCGAATATTTCCGAGCTTGACAAATACAAGGACGATTGCGCAAAAAAGACGGAATTTGAACGTACTCAGCTTGTTAAAGACAAGACCGGCGTTTGCATAGACGGAATTTCCGCGATAAATCCCGCGAACGGAAAAGAGATACCGATATATATTTCCGATTACGTAATGATGGGCTACGGCACGGGCGCGATCATGGCGGTTCCCGCGCACGACGAAAGAGACTACGATTTCGCGAAGAAATTCGGCATTGATATAATCGAAGTCATTCGCGGCGGGGACGTTTCAAAAGAGGCGTATACCGGCGATGGCGAGATGACAAATTCCGAATTCCTTAACGGAATAAAGACCAAAAAGGAAGCTATCGCCAAGATGCTCGAATATCTTACGGAGAAGGGTATCGGCGAGAAGGGCGTTCAGTATAAAATGAAGGATTGGGCATTTAACCGCCAGAGATATTGGGGCGAGCCTATTCCGATAGTTCACTGCCCGAAATGCGGTATGGTCGGCGTTCCTTATGAGGAGCTTCCGCTTCGCCTGCCCGATATGGAAAACTTTGAGCCGGGCGAAGGCGGAGAAAGTCCGCTTGCGAAGGTCGAATCCTTCGTTAATTGCACCTGCCCGAAATGCGGCGGCGCGGCAAAGCGCGAAACCGATACTATGCCTCAGTGGGCGGGATCGTCTTGGTATTTCCTCCGCTATTGCGATCCGAAGAACAGCGAGGTGCTCGCGTCTCCCGAAGCTCTCAATTACTGGATGCCGGTAGATTGGTATAACGGCGGTATGGAGCACGTTACGCGCCATATGATATATTCGAGATTCTGGCATCATTTTCTCTATGATATCGGCGTAGTTCCGCAGGAGGAGCCTTATGCAAAGCGCACTGCGCAGGGCTTGATACTTGGCTCGGACGGCGAAAAGATGAGTAAATCAAGAGGAAACGTTGTCGACCCCAACGACGTCGTCGATGAGTTCGGCGCAGACGTGCTCAGAGTATATATTCTCTTTATGGGCGATTACGGTTCCGCTGCACCTTGGTCGGCGTCCAGCATCAAGGGCTGCAAGCGCTTCCTTGACAGAGTTGCCGGACTTGAAGACATCGCGTCCGGAAGCGGCTCAACTCCTGAGCTGGAGGCGTCTATCCACAAGTGCATAAAGAAGGTAACGCAGGATATTGACTCCATGAAGTTCAACACGGCGATCGCGGCGATGATGTCGCTTGTCAACGAGATATACGATCTCGGCAAGCTGACGCGCGACGAGCTTATGACTATCGTGACCTTGCTTTGCCCCTTTGCTCCGCATCTTTGCGAGGAGATACATGAAAATCTCGGCGGAAGCGGCTTCCTCTCGCTCGCGGCTTGGCCTGAATTTGATGAGGCTAAGACTGTGGATTCCACGATCGAGATTGCCGTACAGCTCAACGGAAAGCTTCGTTGCACGGTAAAAATATCCGCGGACAGCACGAAGGAGCAGGCTATCGAAGCGGCTAAGGCCGATGAAAAGCTCGCGTCCGCAATCGCGGGAAAGACGATCGTTAAGGAAATTTACGTTCCCGGAAAGATCGTCAATATTGTAGCAAAATAAGCGTATAATTAAAAGCAAGCGATATCGAACTGATGTCGCTTGCTTTTTGTTTTATATATTATCGTGCCGATCTGCCGCGTTTTCGATTTTGCAAAACCGTATTCGCTTGTTCTTTATAGATATCCCGTCAACAGCATATCCGTATTTTTGAAGCTCGGATTTGTAATGCAGAAACGAGTGATCGACAGTCGTGCCGGAAAGCTCGGCGATCTCGTCGAATGTGAGCGTAAGCGGCGAAATATCAGTCTTTTCGATATACCGCCACAGCGCGTCGTATTTACTCATGCGTCGTTTCCGTATTGCGCCTTTTGAAGATCACGAGCTTCGGGTCGGCGCAGTTTTCGCCGTATTCGCATATTATCAAAAAGTTCTCGCGCCCGATGACTCCGAAGCAGCTTTTGCGGCTGTCGTCATGAAGATCTGCGATCTGTGCGCCGAGATAGATCTCGTCATCGCGCAGAAGCTTGACAGTCGCGCCGCTCGGAAGCGGATATTCCAAATTAACAAAGCTTCCGACGAGCGGATAAAGGGCCGTTACCTTTTCCATTCCGTCGATCTCCAGCGCGTTGACCTCGTTGATCAGAGCGTCGGTGAAATCGTGATATGATTTTTCTCCGCGCGTCAATATGTAGTTTGCGACAAAGCACCGCTTCCCGAAAGGCTGACCGCAGGTCGCAGTGCAGCCTGCGCAGATCTCGTTTGACGGGCACTGTGAGCAATTTGCTCCGCAGATAGAAGTTTTCATTTTTAGGCACTTCCTTTTATGTAAAATTTATGTTGCGCAACGCGTGTTTTGTATGGGCATTATATCACACTTTTCGGAACTTGTCAAGCGCGCATTTTGCAAAGCGAACGAAAAACTCTCTCTCGCAAACGGTGTATTTGCAAGAGAGAGTCCGTTTTATATTCGCTTATTCCGCTGCTTTGATCACCGGTGTGCCGGTCAGGCCGTAATTTGAAAATTCATATTCGTCTGCGGCGGCAACGTGATCTTTCGTATAGAAGCTCCAATCGTACGGGATATAGATGTTATATCCGAGATGCGGACCGAGCTGATTGCGGAGGCTTCCCGCTACTCTGATCTCTACGGTGTTTTCGCCCGCCTTGAGCAGATCGCCGAACGCGAGCTTTCTTCCGCCGTTACGTCCGATCAGACCGACGTACTTGCCGTTGATCGTCAGAGATACGGCTGTTGCTTCATAGCAGCTCGGCACTCTGATTTCTGCGGCAGTCACGTCGTTTTCAAGCACAGTCTTGTATTTGTAAACGACCGCGCCGGAGTAAAACGGTATGCCGTAATCGAGCCAGTTACCGTAACCGAGAGGCTTTTCTTCAGCCATCACGAAGCGATTGTTTTCGCGAATTACGCTGAAGCTTCCGCGCAGGTAAACGTCTTCGATCTCGTCAAGCACATTGAATCGGTCGGTGTAGAGCGTGATGACGTTTTCGCCGTCGACAAGCTTTGAGGTGATCTCAAATACGCCTGTGTCGGGATCGAGAATATCTTTTTCGCCGTTCCATTCGATCGGGCAACCGTTTATCTTGAATTTCATAAGAGTTGGGCGTTCGATCACAGCGACTACCGAACTCGGCTTGAAGCCGGGGCGTTTGTAGAATGTATAATCTACCGAGAATCCGCTTCCGTCCTTGTATTCCGCATTGCGATCCATAAAATCTGTCTTTGGCTGGATAACGCTCCACGGATCCTTTTCAAATCCGCGGTGGCGGAACAGATTATCGGTGCATTGGATGAAGAATACGGGCGGATATGTTTCGCCGTCGATCGTAAGCGACGGGTGATCAAGCGTTAGGATATTGCTGCTTTCGCGGGTGATATCGACAAGCTCAAGGTCGATGGTCTTTGTATAATCGGGGCGCGACTTTGCGCTTACGCCGTCTTCGTTGTTAACGATAATGAGTATGCTTTCGCATCTTTCGAGTGAAAGCGGGAACGATATCTTTCCGTTTTCGTGCTTAAAGTCAACGGTGTGAGTTTCTCCGGTAAATAGATCCCACTCCTCGCAGCTTTTTCCGCAAAACGTGATATCTGCTTTGTAGGTCTGCATTGCGTGATTTACGAAGAAATATGCGGTCCTTCCGTCCGGAAGCGCGCGTCTTATGTGCGCAAAGCCGGTCGGGAAAGCTTCGCTGGAGGAAACGTAGCAATTAAGCTCCGATGAAAGTCTGCGCATGAGATCGTCAGGCGAGCCTACATACTGCCACTTTGACGTGAGCAGCTCGCTCTCGGGCTGAGCCGTAAGTCCGCTGATATATTCTCCCGCGTATCCGCCTTCGGTCTCTCCGGAATTTCCCGTAACGAGTACCGTTCCGCCGTTTTTGATGAAATCGAGCAGTATATTTGCGGTCTCGCGTCTGAGATTAAGCATATTGCGAGAGACGATCACGATATCGTATGTCTGCTTTCCGAATACAAGCTTTTTGCCGTCGCATTTTGCGTGGCGCTCCATGGAATATTCGTCGCCGATATCGAAATCCCACTGTTCGTCAGCCAAGCGGCTTACGATCTCAAGAAAATCGCTCATATCGGGGTTTTTGATCGCTTTCGGATCGGTTATATGGTCTACCATGCCGATGGCTTCTTCGGGAGGAGTGAGGTAGCCGGTAGTTGAAGCGTTAACGAGAAGTATGCGCTGCTCCATCTTTCCCGACGATGTGATATAACCGAGTCTTGCGAAATAATCTGCGAGAGTCGTATATTCGTTCCACCAAGGCTGTCTGTAATCGAAAGATTGCGGGCAGTCGCGTTTTCGGCTTCCGGCATACGAATACAGGGAGAGGTGCTGACAGATGAAGTTGATGCCGTTTACCATAAGATAATCGCCGAGGCGCTTGTAATCGTCAAGCGTGGAATGATAGCCGCCAGCGCCGTATGCCTCGCAAAGCGTGCGCTTGTGTCCGAATTGATTTGCGGAGGAGCGGACCTCCATCATTTCAAATTTGTCGAAATTGGTCGGCTCGTTGCGCAAATGATCGCACAGCAGGAGGTCAAGTCCGGGCCACTGACGGAATTCGTATGTCGTTTGCTCGGTGACGGATATACGTCCGCCGTGCGACTGCGGCCACTGATGCTCTACCTCGTGACCGGTCCATGCGATGTTGTGCTTTTCGCACCATTCGGCGATCGGCTTGACGAAGCTGTTTATCCACAGCTCGTGCAGAGTGTAGAAATAATCGTATCTTACTTTTTCGGCGGGACGGTCGAAATCGCCTTCTATATTTTTGAATATAGCGGGGAGATTTTTGCGGAGATGATATCCGTTCAGCTCATAGAATTTCTTTTCGACGTGCTCGGTAAAGGGAACAGTTTTCGTGCCTTCGCTGTGAATATTTGCTTCGTCGGAGAACACCGCGGGGACGAGCGAACCGAAATCGTCGCCGAATCTCTTGAAATGCTCGTCATACGTGCATTTCAAAAACAGCTCGATAGTTTTGGGATTCGTTACGTCTGTGTACGGATGTCCGCCTGTCCAGTCGCAATCTCTGTCTTCGTTCGGCATTATGCGGTACAGCACGAATATCTGTCCGCTCGAAGCGGCGGCGCTCCATTCGCTTTGCGGAATATCGGTAATGGTCTTTCCGAGAGAATCGCCCTTGTATTCCGCGGCAAAAAGGATCTCGCGATCTATCTTTTCGTGATCTGCCGCGATTATCTCGTACTTAGCGAGAGAGCCTATCGTTGACGGATCTGTTTCGGCAACGATTCCGCCCGCAAAGCCCGACGGCCATGCGTTTTCGTCATACATATAAAGCTTCATGTCCTCGCGACGGGCGACCTCAAGCGCGCTGCGCCACGCCTTAAAATAATCTTCGGAAAGATATTCGGTTATCATTCCGACGCGCGGGTGAGCGAAGCCGCCGCCGATTCCGTGAGATTTGAATTCCTTCATCTGAAATTCTATCTCATCGGCGGACATATCTCCGTTCCACGACCAGAACGGAGCAGTGCGGTATTCCGAATCGGGATTTTTGAATTGATCCAGTATTTTATCCACTTTGAAAATTCCTCCGTAATTATGTTTATAATTGTGTTTTCGGCGAATATCGTATGCGAAGCCGTAGCCGCAAATAACATTCGCTCGGCGCTTGCCGATAATATTCGATCGGTCGCCTCGCCTTGCCATAACGCGAAAATACGCACTCGCGCCGTGTGCGCAAGATATGACGGCGGAAGCCCCTGTAGCTTATTCGGCAAGACAGCCTGCGATTATTATAGCATATCGGGGGATAAAAGTCTATAAATTTGAAATAAGTTTACTAATGATTCTCGCGTGGAAAGCTTATTTGTAATATTCAGCAAGCGCAGTTCCTGCCATTTTTGCGCAAAGTGACGCATTTGCCACGCTATCCTCGGCGAGTTTTTTCGCTTCGGATTCGGATATACCGAGTCTTTCTTTGAGCCACGAGAGCTTGATTCCTGCTTTCTGCACCTGAATGAGCATTGCATTACCGTTTCGCGTATCGGCGATATCATTGAATATCGGAGTGAGACCGGATATCAGCGTTGACGCGCTTGCGCCGTTTTTGGCGTCCTTGATGATCGGCAGGATCTCGGATACGAGGGTGGCAAGCTTATTCGGAGACAGCGCGTCGGCATACGCGTCGATCGCGTCGCAGAGCGTTACATTAGCTCCGGCATCTTTGCTTTCGCGAAGCACCTCGTCCAGCATTTCGCGGATCGTCGCTATTGCGGATTCGCTGACGGTGTTGCTCCGGAGAAGCTCGGCGAGAATTATCTCAAGCTCTTCGGATTCAAGGATATCATCGGAGAATATATCTTCGAGAGAGGAAATATCTTTGCCGAGCAGATCGTTTTCATACATTATTCTGATGGATCTGGTTACGGCGACAACGTCTGCGGCAAGGTCCTCGCTTGTGTAGTTAGTCATACTCTTAAGTATTACATCGGAATTTATCAGGCTGTTACCCGTAGACAGAGGGCTTTCTATTCCGAGAAAATCGTCGCCGTTTTGCCAAGACTCAGCCGCGGAAGATATGACCTTTGCCGCCAGCGTGCTGAGAGCCTCGTCAGACATGAGTATATTTCCGATGTTTTCGAGCTGAGATATTTCAAAATTTCCGTAGCTGCCGATGTTTTTTTCGGTGAGAAGCTGTACGCAATCAAGTATTTGAGCAATTGACGATGATTCAATGTAAAGCGAGAAGTCCACGCCGTCGATATTGGCGGTGGTCAGACTGACGACGATCGCTTTTCCTCCGAGAAGGAGCGAGCCTTTTGCGATATACGAATCGGCGAGGTCGTCGATCAGTTCAAACATATCAGTCGAGATGTCGGCTGTTACGGCGTTATTACCCGATATTTCTGTTGCAAACGGAGCAAATTCCTGCGACATTGTGGCGTAACCTGCCATCGGCGAGAGCAGGATCGCGGCGGTAAGCAATCCGGTCACCGCGCCTATTGCGCATGACGCGAGCTTGTTTTTCGTTTTAAGCGCGGCTTGCTTGTTTTCGATAAGCGAGCATACGGGCTTTGCTATAAGCGACAGCACAATATCGACTATTATCATTATTATAACGAAAAATATGGGAGCGACAAACGCGGCGACAAGTGCGCCGGCGATCTCGTTTATGCTGCTCGGAACATTTTCTCCGCTTTTGTATATCAGACCAAGAATAAGCTCGGCGGCTGCGCCCTTAAGCAAAAACGCCGTCAGCTTGGCAAGAATACAGGAGATGACAGCCGCGAGCGCGGTGGTAACTATTCCAAAGGCGGAGCGAAAGATAGTGCGATTTAAGTTGATCAGGACGTAGATGCCGACAAAGACGGCTACAAAGACGGTCAAGATAATGTTGGTAAGCATAGCTTTTTCTCCTCAGTCATTATGAAATGTGTGGTAAGGTAACGGCGCCGCCAAGAGCGGTCGGCGCGGTGAGCGCTAAGCTGCACGGAGTTAAACATACCGTCGGAATGGTGATTTGTGTGAGCGCGAAAACGGCAATTCCGCGAGAAGAAGCTTTTCTGCGGAAATATCCGTTATTGACGATCTGCGAGCCTGTGTAGCAATTAATACTATAGCATATATTTACGCTTTTTGCAAGCGATAATTACCGAAATTTGCGGAAACGGAGCAGTATAGCTTTTATTTGCTATAATTACCCGACTGCACTTGACTTTTTCGCTTTATTATTGTAAAATAAATTTTGTATTCAGCTTTTGCGTCAGCAAAAAATTACAGTTAAAGGTCGGTAATGTAAAATGATCAATATAATTAAAAAAGGTATGTACCTTTTGGATGGAAATAAATTGGCGGAGGGCGGAGAAGCTCTGCCGACTCCCGAAGAAGCTCGCAAAAATACTATAGCATATTCCGTGCTTGCGTCGCACAATACATCGTACGATCCGTCTCAGCTTCGCATAAAATTCGACGCGCTGGCGTCTCACGATATCACATATGTCGGAATCTTTTTGACCGCTCGCGCCACCGGACGCGATCTCGGCCAGCTCAAGATACCGTATGTTCTTACGAACTGCCACAACAGCCTTTGCGCTGTCGGCGGAACGATAAACGAGGACGACCATATGTTCGGACTCTCCGCGGCGAAAAAATTCGGCGCGATATATGTGCCCGCTCATCAGTCGGTCATCCACTCGTTTATGCGCGAGATGATGAGCGGCTGCGGAAAGATGATACTCGGATCCGACAGCCACACAAGATACGGTGCGCTCGGAACTATGGGCGTCGGAGAGGGCGGTCCGGAATTGGTCAAGCAGCTTTTCGACAAGACCTATGAAGTCGCTATGCCGAAGATCGTTGCGGTCAAGCTGACGGGCAAGCTTCGCCCCGGCGTAGGTCCGCATGACGTTGCCATTGCGTTGATCGGCGCCGTCTATTCCGACGGAATAGCTCAAAACGCCGTGCTTGAATTTGTCGGCGACGGCGTTGCGACGCTCCCGATCGAATTCAGAAACGGCATCGACGTTATGACTACAGAGACAAAATGCCTTTCCTCCATTTGGGTCACCGACGAAAAAACAGAGGAATACTTCAAGGTTCACGGACGTCCGGAGGATTACAAAAAGCTCGCTCCCGGCGCGGTCGCATATTACGACGGCGTTATCGAGCTTGACCTTTCGTCTGTCGAGCCGATGATCGCGCTCCCGTTCCATCCGAGCAACGCATATACGATCCGCGAATTGAATCAGAATGCGGGCGATATTCTGCGCGAGATCGAAAAGAGCGGCAGCGAGCTTCTCGGTGTGCCCGACGGCAGCTTCCGCCTTACCGATAAGATCGACCCGGTAACAGGCAGAGTTCGTGCCGGACAGGGCGTTATTGCCGGATGCGCGGGCGGTATCTTCGACAATCTGACTGCGGCAGCCGATATCCTTCGCGATAAAACTATCGGAGACGGCAATTTTGCACTTTCCGTATATCCCGCGAGCCAGCCGGCTTTCGTTCGCCTGATCGAAACGGGCGACGCCGCTGTCCTTATGAGAGCCGGAGCTACTATGCGCTCCGCATTCTGCGGTCCGTGCTTCGGTGCCGGCGATGTTCCCGCAAACGGAGAGCTCAGTCTCCGTCATTCAACAAGAAACTTCCCGAGTCGCGAAGGCTCAAAGCCCGGCGAAGGACAGATCGCGTCGGTCGCGCTTATGGACGCGCGCTCGATAGCCGCTACTGCCGCTGCCGGAGGACTCATAACGTCGGCTGAGGAGCTTGACGTTGAATACAAGCCTCGCGAATATGCGTTTGACAGATCAATATATGAAAACAGAGTTTATTTCGGCTTCGGCAAGGCTCAGCCGGAGACCGAGCTTGTATTCGGACCCAACATCAAGGATTGGCCCGATATAAAACCGCTTCCCGAAAATCTTATGATGACCGTTGCCTCCGTTATCGGCGATGAGGTAACGACGACAGACGAGCTTATCCCGTCGGGAGAATCGTCGTCGTTCAGATCAAATCCGTACAGGATATCTCGTCTCGCACTTTCCCGCCGCGATCCCGAATACGTCGGCCGTTGCGACGTTGCGCGATTGGCAAGCGGCGTGCTTGACGATTACAGCGCGGCGGCAGATCGCGAAGCTGCGGATATGCTCGGCGAGTCTGCCGAAAAAGCTATCGCCGCATTCTCCGCGGAGGGCGCAAGCACGAGCGGCATTGACTCGATCGCTACGATCGTGTGCGCAAGACGTCCCGGCGACGGTTCGGCGAGAGAATACGCCGCTACCTGCCAAAGAGTTCTCGGCGGCGGAGCAAATCTTGCCGACGCTTACGCCACGAAGCGTTACCGCAGTAATCTCATAAATTGGGGTATGCTTCCGCTTACATCGTCCGAGATCGCTTACAGCGAAGGCGAGGCGGGCAAAACGCCGATTGAGGTCGGAGATTTTATACTTATTCCCGAAGCAAGAGCCAAGATAGCTTCCGGGGATGAGGAGCTTACGGGTTATATTTATCACGCAAAGGAAAACTCTGTTACGAAGCATATATTCTCTCTCGGCTCTCTCAGCCGTGACGAACGCAATATCATTATATCCGGCTGTTTGATGAAAACGCTGTGATATCTAAACGGGAGGCAAAGCTTTTTCGCTTCCCGTTTTTTCCTTATGCGCTGTGCCGCAAAATTTGCCGAATACGAATTTTTACGATAGAGGTGTGAAAAAATGATCATCAGAGGCTATCTTCCGAATTGATACATAAGCTTTGGCGGCTTTGCCGCAGCTTGATATAACATTTTGAAAGGAATGACTTCATTTTGCATAAAAAGAATAAATTTGTCGCAGTTATGCGATATTTGCCGCGAGCTGTCCCGTTTTTGACGATAACGGTATTAGCTTCCGCAGCGATAACCGTTTTTGATTCTCTGATACCGCAGATAGTGCGAATGACCGTGGATTCAGTCATCGGCGACGTTGAACCGGATGTTCCCGCGTCGATCATGTATTTTGTGGATCTTTTCGGCGGGATCGATGGACTCAGACGAAATATGATCGTGCTTGCCGTGGGTATAGTTCTTGTCTCGCTTGCGAGCGCACTGATGAAATATATTTCGAGGACCGCCGGCGCGCGCGGCTCGGAAATATATACAATGGAGCTGAGAAACGCGCTGTTCTCGCATATACAAAAATTGCCGTACAGCTGGCATATCGAAAATCAGACCGGAGATATAATACAGCGCTGTACGTCCGACGTGAATACGGTCAAGACATTTATTTCGGGCGAGCTTCCGACGGTATTCCGTTTGATATTTCTTATAATATTCTCCGCCGTCATGATGTTTGCCATGAACTATAAGATCACATTGCTCGCCGTTGCTTTTGTTCCGTTCATATTTATGTATTCCATGCTCTTTCATTCGAGAATACATAAAGAGTTTTCAAAAGCCGACGAGGCGGAGGGCGAGCTTTCCACGATTGCGCAGGAAAATATATCCGGTGTTCGCGTAGTTCGCGCTTTCGGACGCGAGGCGTATGAGAGAGATAAATTTGAGCGCCAAAACAACGTTTACGCGAAAAGCTCCATTGCTCTTGCCAAGACGATGGGCATATTCTGGGGAGTGTCCGATCTGTTTTCCGGAGTGCAGACGCTTTCGGTGATCGTTTTCGGAATATTTGCGGCTTCGTGGGGCGAGCTTACAGCCGGCGAATTTATTGCATTTATCTCATATAATCAAATGCTTTCGTGGCCCGTCCGCCAGCTCGGAAGAATGATATCTCAGATGAGCAGGGCCGGCGTTTCCGCGGGAAGAATAGCATATATTCTTTCCTCCGAGGTCGAGCGCGACGAGCCGGACGAGGTAGATATGCCGGACGGCGATATCGTGTTTGACAACGTTACGTTTTCTTACGGAAAAGATCTTCCGCCGGTATTGAAAAACGTAAGCTTTACGATAAAGCGCGGCGAGACATTCGCAATACTCGGCGGATGCGGAAGCGGTAAGACCACGCTCGTTCTGCTTCTGCACAGATTGTACGAGCTTCCGGACGGTGCGGGCAGAATAACAATAGGCGGAGTCGATATCAAAAACATAAAACGCTCGTCGCTCAGAGAGAAGATAGGAATGATATTGCAGGAGCCGTTTCTGTTTTCAAAAACGATCGGAGAAAATATAGCGATCACAGAGAGCGAGGGCTTCTCCGGCGACGCCGTTGCCAAGGTGTCGCACGCGGCTGAGGCGGCGAATATCGACAGGGAGATCAATTCATTTGCACAAAAATACGATACCGTGGTGGGAGAACGCGGGGTTACGCTTTCGGGCGGACAAAAGCAGCGCGTCGCGATAGCGCGTCAGCTCATTCGTGGCAGCGAATATATCGTGCTTGACGATTCGCTTTCCGCCGTCGATACGGAAACGGATGAAAAGATCAGAAACGCGATATCTAAAGAAAGCGCAGGCTCAACGGTAATTATAATCTCGCACAGAGTCACGACCTTGTCTCAGGCGGATACGATACTCGTTTTGGACGGAGGCGAAGTGTCCGAATGCGGCTCTCCCGAATATCTTGCGGGCACAGGAGGTATTTATTCTCAGATATATAAGCTCCAGGAATATATGCCCGAAAACGAGCTTGACGAAGAAGGGAAGGCGATGACTGTATGAAAAAGAACAACATTCCCGAAAATAAGCTGAGGCTGTTCGGAATACCGAAGATCGCGCCGTATCTCAAGCCGTACAGGTGGAGACTGCTGTTCGTGTTTATCACGTGCATCGGAACCTCGGCGGTCGATCTGATTTTGCCGCTTTTTCAGAAATACGCGATAGCAAATTACATTGAAAAAGCAAGCGCGCGCGGCGTTTGGATATTCGCGGCTGCGTATCTTATGGTCGTGCTGGCGCAGATCGCTTGCTCGGTATATTGGTCGAGAAGCGCGTGGGTCGCCGAGATACTTATCGGTCGGGATCTCAAGAGAGAGTCCTTCAATCACTTGCAGGAGCTTTCTCTGTCGTATTATAATACAAACGCCGTAGGATATATCCACGCCAGAGTTATGAGCGATACGAGCAGCATTGCTTCTACGATGAGTTGGGGCATAGTCGATATCAGCTGGACCGTGATCTATTTGATAGGCGCGGCGATAATGATGCTGGTAATGAATTACAAGCTTGCGCTTATCGTGCTTGCGGTGTTCCCCGTTGTAATTGCGGTGTCGGCTTTGCTGAACCGTCGGCTTGTCACCGAAAATCGAAAAGAACGCGAGATGAACTCCGTGCTGTCCGGAAAATTCAACGAAGGCATCACCGGAGCAAAGACGACCAAGACCTTGAAGATCGAGGATAAGGAGATAGGCGAATTTAAGGACGGCGCTTCCGCTATGAAGCGTGCGGCTATCCGCGCGGCGAGATACAGCGCACTGTTTATTTCGGTCTCGTCGTTCCTTTGCTCGTTTGCGATCGCGATAGTGCTGTGGCGCGGCGGTATCCTCAGCTCGCTCGGCGTTATGGAGGTAGCTACGCTCTCCGCGTTCGTAACATATGCGCTGAATATGATAGATCCCGTGACGGAGCTTGCCCGCACTATCAGCGATCTTGTTGCCGTTAAGGTAAATATCGAAAGATTTACCGCGCTTATGGAGACGCTGCCTATCGTTTGCGATACGCCGGAGGTAATTGAAAAATACGGCGACGCGTTCAATCCGAAGCGCGAGAACTGGGAGAAGCTGAACGGCGATATTGAGCTTCGCGACGTGACGTTCAAGTATCCCGACGGCGACGAATACGTGCTTGAGCATTTCAATTTGAAGGTTCCCGCCGGTTGTAACGTCGCTATCGTGGGCGAAACCGGTGCGGGAAAATCAACGCTTGTCAATCTTGTTTGCAGATTCTTTGAGCCTACCGACGGACAGATATTGATAGATGGCGTGGACTACAGAGAAAGATCTCAGCTTTGGCTCCATTCAAATATCGGATATGTTTTGCAGACACCGCATCTTTTCTCCGGCACGATAAGAGACAATCTGCGTTACAGCAAATCGGACGCAACGGATGAAGAAATATATGCGGCTCTTGACGCGGTAAGCGCGAGAGGCGTTGTCGAACGGCTTGAAGGCGGACTTGATTTCAATGTCGGAGAGGGCGGAGATATGCTCTCCGTCGGAGAAAAACAGCTGATCTCTTTTGCGCGAGCCATTCTTGCGGATCCGAGACTGTTTATTCTCGACGAGGCTACATCGTCCATTGATACGATAACGGAGAGCCTTATCCAAAAAGCTACCGAAAAGCTGCTCGCCGGAAGAACGAGCTTTATGATCGCGCACAGGCTTTCGACGATAAGGCGCGCCGATATAATTCTCGTTGTTCGCGGCGGAAAGATAGTCGAATCCGGCACGCACGCGGAGCTTATTTCCCAAAAAGGATATTATCATTCGCTTTACACGCGGCAGTATCAGGAAGAATCGTCACGCGAGATACTCAGATAATAAAAAAGCATTGAAGGGATTTTCCTTCAATGCTTTTTGCTTTATTCTTTAGGCTCTTTTTGCACGGAGTCTTCCGATGCGTTTTTGAATACTGTATTTCCGGCTTCTCCGAGATCTGCCGTAATGCAGTCTCCGGCTTTTACGCTTTGCGACAGTATCGCTTCGGAAAGCGGATCTTCCACTCTGCGAACTATCTCGCGTCGCAGCGGACGCGCGCCGTAGACCTGATCGTAGCCGTGTTCGGCAAGCGAGGAGATAAGCTCCTTTGAAAAATCAAG
>CAYXNQ010000011.1:0-2993 GCA_964466545.1 uncultured Lachnospiraceae bacterium
GCCGGAAACGATCACAGACTCGGCGCGTCGGAAGCTCCCCCCGCCGTAGTATCGCTGTTTCTCGGCGACGAGCTAATGGATATACTTAACGCGATCGAAAAGGACGATTCCTACGACGCAAAAGAAAAGACAGTAATGAAGATCGGAGTGCATACGCTGCCCCGCTTCCCCAAGGATACCACCGACAGAAACCGCACATCACCGTTTGCCTTCACCGGAAATAAATTCGAGTTCAGAATGACAGGCTCCTCCGCCTCGATAGCCGAAACGAATATCGTAATAAATACCGCCGTTGCCGAATCGCTGAGACAGTTTGCCGACGAGCTTGACGTCGCCGATGACTTCAACATCGCACTGCACGAGCTTATCAAAAATACGATCAGAAATCATAAGCGTATACTTTTCAGCGGAAACGGCTACGGAGAAGAATGGCTGAAAGAAGCACAAAAACGAGGTCTCTCCAATTATCCGTCTACGCCCGACGCACTCGCGCATTACCTCGATCCCAAAAATGTCGAGCTGTTCAAAACGCATAAGGTGTTCAGCGAAGCGGAAATGCGAGCACGCGCCGAGATAATCCTCGAAAATTATTGTAAGATAATAACTATCGAAGCAAAGACCATGCTTGAAATGGCAAATCGTGACATTCTCCCCGCCGTCAGTAGCTTCGCGGCGGATATCGCCTCAAACGCGCGTGATAAGCTCGCACTTGAGTTGCCCGCGGATTACGAGCTCGACACCGCGAAGGAGCTTGCCTTCGACACCTCAAAGCTTAACGCAAGCTGCAAAAAGCTTGACGCCGCCCTCACAGAAGCGGCAAAGCTTCATGATACGACCTTGCTCGCCGGATTCTGTAAGGATACGGTGCTCACTCTCATGAAAGAACTGCGCGCATCAGCCGATAAACTCGAAAAGATCACCTCGCGCGAGTATTGGCCGTTTCCAAGCTACGGCGAGATACTGTTCAGCATAAGCTGAAGCTCGCGTCAAATATAATATCTGAAAGGCCAAAAGATGCTTGAACTAAAAAATATAACCTTCAACGCGGAAGGCGAGTCGAAAAGCGGGATATTAAACGACCTGTCGCTGAAATTCGATGACGGAAAATATACGGTCATCACAGGTCCTAACGGCGGCGGAAAGACCACCCTTGCCAGAATAATAATGGGTATCTATTCGCCTGCCTCGGGACAAGTCCTGCTCGACGGAAAGGATATCACCGAGGACGATATAACAACAAGAGCAAAAGCCGGAATATCCTATGCCTTCCAACAGCCTCCGCGATTCAAAGGAATAACGGTGCATGAGCTTCTGAATACGGCGGCAGGCAGAAAACTTAAGCGCGACGAGTGCTGTAAGATACTCACGAAAGTCGGATTGTGCGCCGGAAATTATATCGACAGAGAAGCCGACGCAAGTCTGTCCGGCGGCGAAATGAAGCGGATAGAGATAGCAACATTGTTCGCAAGAAAGCCGCGCATCATGATATTCGATGAGCCGGAAGCCGGAATCGACCTCTGGAGCTTTTCAAAGCTTACCGAGGCGCTTAACGAATTGCACGACGAAAAAAATACCACGCTTATAGTCATCTCCCACCAAGAGCGAATAATAGCTCACGCCGACGAGGTGATACTCCTCGCAGGAGGTAAGCTGATGAAGCGCGGAACTCCCGCGGAAATACTCGACGCCGTCCCGGGCTTTGCCGGAAACGAGTGCAAATACATGGCATCTGCCCAAGCATAAAACGCGAAGCGTCAGAGCATCGGCAAAAAGCAAAGAAAGGCACGCAGTTGATTATGAACGATATACAAAAAAATCTGCTCAAAGCGGTAGCGGATATCCATTCCACGCCGACAGGAGCATATAATATACGCGCGAACAGCCAAATGGCAGCGCGCGGCACCACCGCCAATATTGATATAGTATCTAAATCCGATAAAGCCGGAATCGACGTCATCGTGAAGCCTGGCACCAAAAACGAAAGCGTGCATATTCCGGTCATCATCACCGAAAGCGGCATCTCCGAGCTGGTCTATAACGATTTTATCATTGGAGAAAACGCCGATATAGTGATAGTAGCAGGCTGCGGAATACACACAACAAGCGATCAAAGCTCCGCGCACGACGGAGTTCACACTTTCCGCCTCGGAAAGAATGCCAAGGTCAAATATATAGAGAAGCATTACGGCGAAGGCGAAAGCACAGGAGAGCGCATCATGAATCCGCAAACCTTCGCATATCTCGACGACGGCGCAACGCTCGAATTTGAAAGCGTACAGATCGGCGGAATAAATAATACAAAACGAGAGACCTATATCGAAATGAAAGCTCATTCCGAGGTCGTGGTAACGGAGCGCATCATGACTCACGATACACAGTACGCCGAATCGAAAATGAACGTCGATATGCTCGGCGTCGGCGCCAAAGCGCGCATCATATCCCGCTCAGTTGCACGCGATTCATCAAGGCAGATCTTCTACCCCTCAATGCGCGGCGATTGCGAGTGCTTCGGCCACGTCCAGTGCGACAGTATCATCATGGATAACGCCACCGTCAGATCTATTCCCGAAATATACGCCACCTCAGTGGACGCACGTCTCGTGCATGAGGCGGCTATCGGAAAGATCGCGGGAGATCAGCTTATAAAGCTCATGACGCTCGGCCTTACAAAAGAAGAAGCGGAGGAAAAGATCCTCTCAGGCTTCCTCAGCTGATAAAAACGCAAAAGCGAGACGCGGCGCAAAGACGTCGCTTCTCAAATATCATATATAACATAAACGAGGCAAAAAAATGTCATACAAATACGAAACGCATCTGCACACATATGAAGGATCAGCGTGCGCGTCTGCTCATCTCTCGGATTACCCTGCATACCTTAAAAAAAGAGGCTACGCAGGATACTTCATCACCGATCACTTCTTCAACAGTAACACGCGCTTCTCGCACGATCTGCCGTGGGAAGAAAAAGTTATGGGACTCAGAAAGATCTACGA
>CAYXNQ010000011.1:3093-19828 GCA_964466545.1 uncultured Lachnospiraceae bacterium
ACCGCAGGCTCGGATATACATCATATCGACAATCCGAATTGCAGAATGTGCGGAGTAAAAAGCGAAACGCGCTTCAAGACCGCCGCAGATTATGTAAACGCGCTGAAAAACGGCTCCCTCACCATATTCGACTCAAATAAAGACGGCGACTGAGCTTAGGTATACGTCATGTCAATCCTCGCCTTGCCGGAATATACTTACGGTAAGCAAATATTTGTCCGCGGCAGTTTAATTTTCCTGCGGCACGGCAATACTATAAGCACCAGCCGCAAGGCGGATACGCAAAGCGAGGGATAATTTATCATGACAAATCCTGAAAACAGCATCCGGAGAGGAGATATATATTACGCCGACCTAAGCCCCGTTATAGGAAGCGAACAAGGCGGTATGCGTCCGGTCCTGATCGTTCAAAACGACGTCGGGAACCGATACAGCCCAACGGTCATCGCGGCGGCAATAACCAGTAAAATGGATAAAAACAAATTGCCTACGCATATAGATATCTACGCCGATAAAGCGGGACTTGCAAAGGATTCAGTCGTCCTGCTCGAACAGATACGAACGCTCGATAAGCGACGCCTGCGCGAAAAGATGGGGCATCTCGACGAAGGCGCAATGTCGGAGATCAACGAAGCGATAAGCGTCAGCTTCGGGCTCGGCGGACTCTCCGATACGCGAGCTACTTAAATGTACCGTAAAAGGCTGAAGCGATTCAGCCTTTTTATATTAATCCCCGAAACGAAAGGATAACATATTATGAATAAGCCAAATATCGTCTTTCTCGACGCAAAAACGCTCGGAGACGACATCGATGTATCCGTCGCAAACGCACTCGGAAGCGTCACCGCATATCCGTCTACCGCCGAAGACGAGATCGGCGAACGGATAAAAAACGCGAATATCGCCATAGTAAATAAAGTAAAGCTCAACAAGCTCACCCTCGCGGGAGCAAACGCGCTCAAGCTGATATGCGTCCTCGCCACAGGCTACGACAATATAGATACGGAGTATTGCCGCGCAAGCGGAATCGCCGTGTGCAACGTCGCGGGATATTCAAGCGTCAGCGTAGCTCAGCTCTCGGTTTCTCTCGTGCTGTCGCTCGTAAATCACCTGAACGAATACGGCGAATTTGTGAAAAGCGGCGCATATTCAGCCTCCGGTATCGCAAACCACCTGACGCCCGTATATCATGAGCTGTCGTCGATGACTTGGGGCGTGGTCGGCGCGGGTAATATCGGCAGTTGCGTCGCAAATACAGCAGCAGCGCTCGGCGCTACCGTGATCATGAATCGCAAGAACCGTGACATCTTCTCGCCGTATCCATATGCCGATATCGACGAAATAGCTGAAAAAGCCGATATAATATCGCTCCATGTTCCCCTGACAGATGAAACGCGCGATCTGATCTCGGCAAAACGAATATCCAAAATGAAACCGTCCGCGATTCTCGTAAATACAGCGCGCGGAGCAGTCGTTGACGAATACGCCGTCGCCGATGCGATCGAAAAAGGCAAGCTCGGCGGCTTCGGCTGCGATGTATATTCGCGCGAGCCGTTTCCAGAAAACCACCCGTACAATCGTATAAAATCGCTGCCGAACGTCATATTAACACCGCATATGGCGTGGGGCGCCTATGAAGCGCGAAAGAGATGTCTATCCGAAACTCTCGAAAATATAGCCTCGTTCATGCGAGGCGAACGCCGCTCAAGGATCGTATAACAAAATCAGGCAAAGCCCTTGACAAAACATATAAAATTATTTATAATATAACCTGATAATTACTGTTTTGGAGATTACACGATGCAGATTGATATGACTCCGTTGCTCACAGGACGGGTTAAGTCAATAGATTTTTCTCTGTCTGAAGACTATGAGATTAAAAACGATCTCGCCGTTCTTCCCGCAGATATCGCGCCCACTCAGCCGATAACCGTCACGGGAACGATTGCCGATAACGCCGGATATCTCACATTGAACGCCGTCATAACCGTAAATTACACCGCAAATTGCGACAGATGTCTTGAAGAAATTGCGGAAATTTGCGATATCGAGCTTCATAGAATCGTCGCGCTAAACGATAAATTCGGTAAAAGCGCGTCTATCGCCAATGAAGTTGACGCAGACGAGCTGATCGAAGCGAGAGGCGAAACTCTCGATATTACCTCGGCAGTATACGAGGAAATATCGCTGAATCTGCCCGAATATCATCTCTGTAGCGACGAATGTCCCGGACTTTGCGTTAAATGCGGCAAAAAAAAGGACGGAAGCTGCACGTGTGAGCCGGATTCAAAAAAAGAAATCGATCCAAGATGGGAAAAATTAAAAAAACTACTTGAAAACGACGAAGAAAAGTAGTATAATAATATGTAATGTCCGAATACATTAACGAAAATGCTTTTTATCGTTGCCGAAGGAGGTGTTACGGATGGCAGTACCGAAGAGAAAACAGTCAAAGGCACGCAGAGACAAGAGACGTTCTAACGTTTGGAAGCTCGAAATGCCCGCGATGGTAAAATGCTCTCATTGCGGAGAATATACTCTCGCTCACCGCGTTTGCAAGGCTTGCGGTTATTACGGCGGCAAGGAAATTATCAAGACGGAAGCGTAAAGCCTCAATATGCCGAATGAAAGCTAAGGATCGCATTCGCCCGCAAGCGGTGATGCGATCCATTTGATTTTTACGCGGCTGTTTATCCGAGAACAAATGAAAGGAATAGGACTATGCGGTATTCGCCTGCCCCAAACAATCGCAAGGCGTTCGTCACCATGCTTACTTTGATGATAATCGCGGCGGCGCTTTTTCTTCTCTCGAACCTGAATATCGATGGAGCCGGATTTCTCCAACTCGTCTCTCTGCTGTTCGCGGGCGGCGGAGTATATATGTTCGTCCGTTATCGCACAGTGTACTATACGTATATAATCTGCCCGAAGGAATCCCCCTCGGACGATAACGCCGTTCCGGCCGAAGATATCCCGATAAATCTAAGCTTCGTTTCATCGCTCGATTTCGTCGTCGAAAGAAAAAACGGGAAAGGCGCGTCATGGGCGGAATGTCGCGTGGCAGTATCCGAGCTTGTAGAGTGCTTTGATTATTCGCCGCAAAGTAAAGACGCGGCAGCGCGTCTGTCGGATATCAGAAAACGCGGCGCATCCACATTCTTTTATACGGTCTCTTTCAAGGGAGACGAATATCTCGCCTGCGTATTTCGCTCCGCGGATTACGGAGAGATTCTCGTCGTGATCGAACCGGACGCACGTATGCACGATTTTCTGATCTCAGCCGCAAGAAAAAATGGCGGCACGTAAGTTAAATTCGAAAAAGCTATTTACATCTATACGCCGAAATGCTATAATTATAAAAATTAAAATTCGTGAGGTTATCATGGAAAATAAAATCTTAGTCGAAACTTCCGCGCGTCATGCGCATATCACCGCTGAACAGGTAGAGATTCTTTTCGGAAAGGGCGCTTCCCTCACTGTCAAGAAAATGCTCAGCCAGCCGGGTCAGTTCGCGTGCGAGGAGCGCGTGACCGTAGTAGGCCCCAAGAAATCCATCGCCAATGTAAGCATACTCGGTCCGGTACGTAAAGCCGGTCAGGTCGAGCTTTCGCTCACAGACGCAAGAAGCATCGGAGTAACAGCTCCCGTTCGCGAGAGCGGCGATATCGCAGGCTCCGGCGCGTGCAAGCTCGTAGGTCCCTGCGGCGAGGTCGAGCTTACCGAAGGCGTCATCGCGGCAAAGCGCCATATCCACCTTACCCCCGCCGATGCTGAGAATTACGGCGTAAACGATAAGCAGATCGTAAGCGTTAAGGTCGAGTCCGATGGACGTTCGCTCGTTTTCGGAGACGTCGTAGTTCGCGTAAATGAAAATTTCGCGGCTGCAATGCACATAGACACAGACGAATCCAATGCAGCGGGCTGCAGCGGAACAGTCTACGGCGAGATCATCAAATAATTTTTTACATTCTCAAAGAACCTCGGCGTGTATCTCGCGCCGAGGTTCTTTTGCTATTGACAACGCCGCCGAGACGTGATATAATTTACGCACAATATATCGTATTTAAGCTATAAGGGGGAATTTCAAAAAGAATGTACGATCCGCTGTCGGCAATGACAAATCTGCTCACACTGTCGGTGATCGCCAAAAAAGACACATACGGCTACGAGCTGCAGAAAGCGCTCGCAGAGTACCATATCTATTCGTCGAGCGAGATATACGCAGTGCTGGATCGAATGAAAAAGCGTAAAAAAATCGAATCATATTCAAAATGCATAAACGGCAGACAGAGAAAATATTATCGCATCACAGCCGCGGGAAAGCACGAAATTGAAAAATTCCGGCAAGACCTGCCGGAATTGATCAAGCTCATTAATGCCGTTACAATACGATCATAACTCGTCATCAATGTTATCCATTATTCTGTTGCGTCTCGCACTGCGCTGATCTTGATTCGGAGACTGTTGCGGCCGAACCTGCTTCGCATTTTGTGAAGCCGCCGCTTGCTCGTTCGCCGCTGTCCTCGTACCGCGATCCGCCTGAGCTTCGTCACGATAAACGCGCCGCTGTTGCTGCGATCTATCCTGTGCAGGCCTTCTTATCGGCGGTGTAACTCCGTCGGGATATACGAATCCGTCGCTGCCCACCTGCGCTCCGCGTCCGCGTTCCGAACGCCCGTCTTCCACCGAAGGACGCCTCTGCTGCGAACGCACATTCTGCGTAGGACGACGCGCACCTGTAGGTCTGCTCGCGCCCTGGTGATTTCGGTGCGTGGGCACGCTTCTGTATCTGTTCTTGCGCTGTGAAAAATATGCCGAAATGGGACGCGCAAACAATAGCAAAAATATCAGCGCAACAATAACGATTATAAATATCACACCGAGAAGATCGCCGAAGCTGAATCCGCCTGACGACGCCCCTGCCGTACCTCCGCGAACAAACGCGCCGGGCTGACCGTCCCATGAGTCAATATCTACGGAATATATGCTCTCAAGCTTAGTAACAAGCGTGTCGAAAAGCGCCTTCGCGCCTCCGTCGTAATCTCCGTCCTTGAATTTCGGCTCAAGCACTGAGTTAAGAACGTTTTTCATATAATCAGACGTGATCTTTTTTTCGATTCCGGAGCCGGGGAGCATATAATAATTCTTGACCTTTCCGGTAGTCATAACGATCAGGATTCCGTTGTTCTTGTCCTTGTCGCCGATCTTTTTCCCGTTAAAAAGCTCCATCGCATATTCGGCCATGGTCGAACCGCGCATCGAATCCGAAATAACAAATACGATCTCGGCGCCCGTCAGCGCAAACAGCGCCTTGTTCTTCTCAGTAATGTAATCGGTTACCTCGTCGGAAATAACATCCGTCCCGTCGTCAACATAAAACGCCGAATCTTCCGAAGCCGCAATCGCCGTTCCCGATAAGCACGGAAGCAACAGCGCCACGCTCAAAAACAAAACAAATAATCTCTTCATATCAAATCCGTTAAACCGCGCGGGAGCATCTCCGCACAGCTCCTCCAAAATTTATTTTTACAGTTGTTCCGCATCCTCAGCCTCGCTTGAATGATCGGACGGCTCCGCCTTCGCCGGAGCAGTATTTTTTTCAAGCGAGCCGATAAGCGAGAGCGCGCGGGATATCGCAAACAGCCATATCGCCGTCATGCCGATCGCCGTAAGAACATCGAATAAAAGCACCTCGCCGGAAATCAGATCGCAGATCGCGAATGCCGGTGCGATCGAGCCGCACGCAACTTCAAATAAAGTGAACAGAAGTACCCGCGGAGCGCTCATTCTTCCGAGAGAAACGCGCGTCTCGGCGCAGAAAAACAATATCGCCGCGCAATACATTACAAGCAGATACGATTTTATCGGAGCGTTGATCGCATACAGCGACGAAAAATAGACTTGCATCAAGACCGCAACAAATCGCAAAACACAAACCAGAGCAAGAAGCGGAAGCCCGCCGCCAATCTCGGTGTTAAATGCAACGACAAGCAAATACGCCGCGGCCAAAAGTCCGAGCAAGGACGCAAGCCGTCCGAGAATATCAAGCTCGCCGAAGCCGCCCAACGCCACATTCATGATAAACGAAGCAAGCGAAAGGATCGCCGCAAAAGCAGCCGTAAACCGAGTAAAATACGTCGGTTCTTTTTTATTCACCTTCGTCTTGCGAGCGAAAAAAGCCGCCACCGAAGCCGCCGCCAACGCCGCAATAAAGCAGATCGCGGATATTGAAACAAAAATATTGCCCGTTTCAAAATGCTGTATCTTCGAGTCATAACCGTTCAGTACAGCGGCGATAAGCGAAGCACCGCCCAAGATCGAAGCGAGCAACGTCAAAGTCGCAAAAACGCAGAGCTTCTTATTTTTTAACATAACGATCCAGCCTCCCAAGGAGAAATATTACCGATTAGTATATAATACCACAATACCGGAAAAAGCGCAAGTCCAATATTGATTTTTTATTACTTCCGCAAGGGTTAAAGCGCATAATCTTTTTCACAAGCATAAAAATCATTGACATTTTGTCTTTTTGGGGGTATAATATATTGAATAGTTATCAAAAGGATATGATATAATAATTATGTTAAAAAGCATGACAGCCTTCGGACGCGCAAAGGCAAAAAATTGCTCGGCTAGCGCGGATATCACGGTTGAGATCAAATCCGTAAATTCGCGTTATCTCGACTGCAACGTAAAGCTTCCGAGAATGTATTCGATGCTCGAAGATAAAATAAAATCGAGAATAACGGAGCGCGGCGTCTCGCGCGGTAAGATCGAAGTATATCTCGGCATCGATATGTTATCCCAAACCGGACTTGAGATATCAATAGATCCGGCGATAGCCACGGCATACATAAACGCGCTGCATCGCCTCAGAGACGAATACGATCTCAAGGACGATATATCCGTAATGCGCGTCGCGTCTAATAAGGATATATTTATAACTACAAAGCAGGACGAAGACCCCGACGCGCTTTGGAACGACGTGCTTCCGGTTCTCGACGAAGCGCTCGATATGTTCGTCGCCGCAAGAGAAAAAGAAGGCGAAAGCCTTAAAGCAGATCTGTATAAAAAACTCGATAATATCCGTTCTATGACGGAAAGCGTTAAAAAGCTGTCGGAAGAAGATATCAAGAGCTACAGCGCAAAGCTCGAAGCAAGGATCAAGCAGTTCCTCTCCGATTTTGAGATCGACATCAGCGAGCAACGCATCCTAACTGAAGCGGCAATATATGCCGACCGCGCCGCGATCGATGAAGAACTCGTCCGCCTTGATACGCACTTCAGATCATTCTGCGAGATCGTGGAAAAGCCGGAGCCGGCGGGACGCAAGCTCGACTTTCTCCTACAGGAGATCAATCGCGAAACAAATACTATCGGCTCGAAGGCAAATAACCTCGCGATCACACGCCTCGTTGTAGATATGAAAAGCGAGCTTGAAAAAATACGCGAGCAGATACAAAATATAGAATAAAGTAAATCAGGAGCGTCAAATTGAAATTTGTAAATATAGGCTTCAATAATCTTCTCTCGGACGAAAGGATCGTCGCAATACTCAATCCGGATTCCGCACCCGCCAAGCGCCTCGTCGCAGAATCCAAGGATCAAGGCAGAGTTCTCGATTGCACCAGCGGCAGAAGAACGCGCTCCGTAATAATCACCGACAGCGAACACGTCATACTTTCGGCGATCCAGTGCGAAACGGTAGCCGGCAGAGCCGACGGAAGCTCCGCTCAGGATAGCGAGGATCCCGATCATGAATAGGACGGGAATGTTGATCGTCGTATCCGGTCCGTCGGGATCGGGAAAAGGCACTGTAGTACAAAAATTTCGCGAGCTGTACCCGGAAATCGGACTCTCCGTCTCGGCAACAACAAGAGCACCGCGCGAGATTGTCAATAAGCAGGGCGAGCTGACGCCCGAAATCGACGGAGTGCATTATTACTTTATCTCCCGCAACGATTTTGAAGACGCTGTCGCCCACGGCGAAATGCTTGAGCATACCGTGTACTGCGGCAATTATTACGGAACCCCGAAGCGCGAGGCTGAACGAATCGTAAATTCCGGCAAAGATCTCATTCTTGAGATTGAAGTGGACGGCGGAGCACAGGTCAAACGGCTGTTTCCCGATACGATAACGGTAATGCTGATACCGCCGTCGCTCGAAATGCTCGAAGCGCGTCTCCGCGGCAGAAACAGCGAGAGCGAAAGCGTGATAGCCGAAAGATTGGCACGCGCGAAAGATGAAATACGCCTGCTTCCAACATACGACTACGTGCTCGTGAACGAGGACGGCAAGGTTGAGGAATGTGCCCACGCGCTGATGGATATAATACGCGCCGAGCACCGTCGCGCAAGCAGAAATCTTCACCTGACAGATAATTTTATTTAACCGAAAATCAATACAAATAATACATAATCTATAACGGAGGAATTATGGTATACCCTTCAATACAACAGCTTTCCCGCGGCCGCTTCAATAAATATACGCTCGTTATCGCAACGGCAAAGTGCGCCCGCCTCATTACAGACGAGTACGTCCGTCAGCGCGAATATGCGGAAAAAATGATAGAAACAAAATCCACAGATAAATCGCTTGTGTCAATGATTAAGCGCGAATACCGCGACCAAAAGGCAGTAAAGACCGCGATTGAAAAGATCAACGACGATGAATTTATAATTTCGGGAGATCCTTCCGTAGTACGCGCAGAAGAAACCGACGTAACAAACGACTGAAACTTTCGCGATCAGGCGATGAATCCGCAGCCAAGCGTGTTCATCGCCCGTTTGATATTAAAAGGAAAGGCGGCGACGATTCTTGTATGAGCTATACGCGGGCGTCTATATTCTCGACGTTCCGTATCACGCAGATAAGA
The DNA here is from genome assembly GCA_964466545.1 of uncultured Lachnospiraceae bacterium. Classification (GTDB taxonomy): domain Bacteria; phylum Bacillota; class Clostridia; order Oscillospirales; family CAG-272; genus CAYXNQ01. Next base: position 11,970 of record CAYXNQ010000011.1, read on the forward strand.
TATACGATTACTACGTTCCGCTGACAATGCGCGACGTGATCAAACCCGGAATGATCGCCGCAGTCCCGTACGGCAACAGCAACAGACACGTCAGCGCGGTCATTGCGGAAATTAAAAACGAATCCGCGTATCCCGACGTAAAACCGATATTCGACTGCGACGGCGACGTGCTGCTCGACAGTGTAGCCATGAAAACGTGTAGATTTCTCAAAGAATATACGTTTTGCACATTCGGCGATGCCGTTCGCGCAATGATACCGTCACACGCCATCGGAAAGCTGAACGAATATTATTCAGTGACCGACTCCGCGCCGAGAGACAAATGCCTCAAAATGAACGAGACCGCAATAGCGGTATACGATTACCTGAAATTTCACGGTCGCACGGCAAGAAGTAAGCTCGTATCCGAATTTCCGGATTGCAACGGAATAATTCTGAAAAAAATGCTCGCAGAGGGTCTGCTATCCTGCGAATCGGAAATAGATTCGCGAGTTGCAGGCGTAGCCGAACGCTATTATTATTCCGCCATTCCGGACGAGGAGCTTGTCGCGGTGATAGATGGCGCACACGAAACGATAAAGCTTCGCAGCGAAAAACAGCGTGAGCTTCTGAAAGCGGTCCAAGCAGGAGTCAGACTGCCGGAAAACGAGCTTCTTGAAGCCGTCAGCGGCTCCTCGCGGACTCAGCTTCTCGCTTTGGTTAAAAAAGGCGTGCTCGCAACAGAAACAGAGCGAGAGTACCGCAATCCCTACGCCCTGCCAAATAGCGCCGCTCCCGCAAGCATAGGCAAAAACGCCGAGCTTTTGTCGGACGAGCAGACCGCGGCATACCGTTCTCTGCTTCAGCTATATCAGACCGGCGAAGCAAAAGCCGCTCTCTTACACGGAGTGACCGGTTCGGGAAAAACGAAGATCATAATGGCGGCGGCAGACCGCGTACTCGAATCCGGCAGAGGAGTTATAGTGCTCGTGCCGGAGATCGCGCTCACGCCGCAAACGGTGCGCAACTTTTCCGATTGCTACGGCTCACGTCTCGCCGTAATACATTCGGGACTGTCGGCGGGAGAACGCTTTGACGCATGGCACAGGATCCGTTCAGGCGAAGCCGATCTTGTCATCGGCACGCGTTCCGCTATATTCGCCCCGATCAAAAACCTCGGAATGATCGTCATTGACGAAGAACAGGAACATACATATAAATCGGACTCAAACCCGAAATATTCCGCTCATGACGTCGCCAGATTTCTTTGTAAAGAACATAAAGCGCTCATGGTGCTGTCCTCGGCAACGCCCTCGCTTTTGTCATATTATAAAGCTTCGAGCGGAAATTATACGCTGATAGAGCTGAAGACCCGATTCGGTACGGCTTGCCTTCCGGACGTTGTGATATCCGATATGGCTAAAGAAAATCGCCTCGGCAATACAACGCCGTACAGCTTTGAGCTGATATCCAGACTGAAAGATACTGTGGAAAGCGGACATCAGGCGGTAATCCTGCTTAATCGCAGAGGATATAATAATTTTGTCACCTGTCGCTCCTGTGGCGAAGCAGTAATGTGCCCGAATTGCTCCGTTTCAATGACATACCACACAAAAAAGCCGATAAATTCCGCGGAAGGCAGTGAATATCTCGCCTCGCGCATCGAAGCCGGCGAGCTTATGTGCCACTACTGCGGATTTACCATGAGAGTCCCGCAAAAATGCCCGTCGTGCGAAAGCGAACATTTTCTGTTTCGCGGCTACGGCACTCAGCGCGCCGAGGAGGAGCTGAAGCGCCTCTTGCCGAGCGCCCGTATTCTCCGCATGGATATGGACACGACAAGGACTAAATTTTCACACAACAGCCTGCTCGAAAAATTCCGAAACGGAGAAGCCGACGTCCTGCTCGGCACTCAAATGATAGCAAAAGGACACGATTTTCCGCGCGTTACGCTCGTAGGAGTTCTCTCCGCGGATTCATCGCTTTATCTCGACGATTACCGCGCCGGAGAAAGAACGTTTTCCATGCTGACTCAGGTGATCGGTCGCGCCGGCAGAGCTGATGAGCGCGGAGTTGCCGTGATACAGGCGTTTGAGCCGGGTCACGAGATAATTTCGCTGGCGGCAAATCAGGATTACAAAGCCTTCTACGAAAAAGAGCTGCCGCTCAGACGCCAGATGAGCTTTCCGCCATTTTGCGATCTCGCGGTAATTACGGTCTCCGCAGGAGACGAGACTCTTTTGCGGTTAGCGTCCGAAAAGCTCCCGCTTGAATTAAAGGAAGCGATCAAAAAATATCCCACGGCAAAGATAATTGCATACGGACCGTTTGAATCTCCTATATACCGATTGAAAAATACCTTCCGTATGCGTATGGTAATAAAATGCCGTTTTGACAAAATAACAAGAGCAATGCTCGACTCGCTTATGCGCTCCTACGGAAAAAACGTCGGCCGCCGCGTCAGCGTGTCAATAGATATAAATCCCAATTCACTGTAAACCGAAAAGAAAGGGTACCGCTATGGCAATTTTGAATATCGTAAAAGAAGGCGACGACACACTGCGTAAAATATGTCGACCCGTAGATAATATCACACCGAGAATAACAACTCTGCTTGACGATATGATCGACACGCTCCACCGCGCAAACGGCGTTGGTCTCGCAGCCCCGCAGGTCGGCGTCCTCCGCAGGATCGCGATCGTCGAGGTTGACGAAGGAGAGATATACGAGCTGATCAATCCGGAGATCATAGCTCGCGAAGGAGAACAGCAAGAGGCTGAGGGATGCCTCTCTATTCCGAATCGCTGGGGGATCACCTCGCGGCCAATGAAGGTCACGGTACGCGCCCTCGACCGCAACGGAAACGAGTATACCGTAACCGAAGAGGGACTTAAGGCAAGAGCATTTTGCCATGAGATAGATCACCTTGACGGCGTGCTGTTTATCGACAACGCAATAGAAATGCTGTCGCCGGACGACATAGAGACCGACTGATCAAAGCCCTACAATCGAAAGGACAGAAATCCGAAATTATGAAAATAATGTTTATGGGCACGCCCGACTTCGCCGGAGAGATCCTAAAAAAATTGCTGTCAAACGGCGAAAACGTCGTAGCGGTCGTCACACAGCCCGATAAGCCCAAGGGCAGAGGAAAGAAGCTTACGCCACCACCAGTGAAGCTGATCGGCGAGGAATATTCTCTGCCGGTATTGCAGCCGACCACGCTGAAAGACGACGCCTTTCTTCCAGAGCTCCTGCAGTTTGAGCCTGACGTTATTATAGTCGCCGCTTACGGAAAGATCCTGCCGGAATACGTGTTGAGCTTTCCGAAATACGGCTGTATAAACGCACACGCATCCCTGCTTCCCGAATATCGCGGCGCAGCCCCGATACAGCGCGCAATGATGGACGGAAAAGAAAAAACCGGCATCACCGCGATGTATATGGAAAAAGGCCTCGACACCGGCGATATGATAGAAAAGATCGAAGTTCCGATAACGCAAGAGGACGATTTTGCATCGCTTCACGATAAGCTCGCGGTGGCAGCAGCAGATCTTATGCTCGGCATCGTAGCAAAGCTTAAAGCCTCAAAGAGCCCGCGCCTTCCGGCAGAAAAGCAAAACGACGAGCTTGCCACATACGCCGCAAAGATCGAAAAGCCGGATTGCGAGATCTGTTTTTCCGATACAGCGGAAGCTGTTTGCCGCAAAATACGCGCGCTGTCTCCCCTGCCGCTCGCTTATACGCATACGCCTGACGGAAAATTGCTCAAGATCGTCATGGCGCGGACAAGCCCGGATAACTGCTCCGCCGAGCCCGGAACGGTAGTATCTCTTGCAAACGGAGGTATCTCCGTCGCTTGCTCAAGCGGTACACTCCTCATCACCGAGATCGTACCCGAAGGAAAAAGTAAAATGTCCGCCGCGGACTACATCAGAGGCAGGAAGCTCGCCGAGGGCGATATACTGAAATAAAGGATAATAAAGTGAAATATTCAACAAACGATAGGCCGCGCAGAAGCAGTGCCCCGCGAGCGTCAGCTTCCGTCGAAGTTAATCCCGCCCGCAGACTCGCTTTCGATTCGCTTCTGCGTATACATTCCGGCGGTAAGTATTCCAATCTCGAAGTGGATTCCGCTATCCGCCGCAGTAATCTCTCAAAACAGGACTCCGCACTTTATACGGTTCTCGTATACGGTGTCCTCGAACGCGCTATCACCCTCGACCATATAATCGCCGGACTTGCGTCGCGTCCCGCTTCATCGATAGATAACGAAGCTCGCTGCGCCCTGCGCATCGGGATCTACCAGCTTCTTTATCTGAATAAGATCCCCGCGCACGCTGCGGTGTCGGAAAGCGTAGAGCTCGCTCCCAAAAATGCGGCAGGATTTGTCAACGCTATCCTGCGCAGCTTCATAAGGCAAGATCTGAAATATCAATTGCCGCCTGAGGAAACGTTAGCGTATTATTCGGTAAAATATTCTCTCCCCGCGCCGATAATCGACCTTTGGAGCTCTATGTACGGCAAAGAGACTGCGATATCGCTCGCGGAATATACGGTCCGCCGTCCGCGACTTTGCCTGAGAATCAATACGCTCGCTTCAAATATAGAGGACGTGGAGCGTGAGCTTTCGGAAAAGAATATAGCGTCGAGGCGCTCGTCTCTCGCCGACGATATTTTGATCGTCGAAAGATCCGGCGGTATACCCGATTGCCGAAATTACTTTGTCCAAGACGAATCCTCGCGCGTCGCAGTGAAGATACTCGACGCAAAGCCCGGCATGACCGTGATCGATACCTGCGCGGCTCCAGGAGGAAAATCGCTGTCCACCGCGCTTGATATGCAAAACAGCGGAACGCTGTATTCATTCGATCTACACGAGAATAAACTCGGACTCATCTCCTCAAGCGCAGCCCGCCTCGGCATAGATATCATAAAGACCGCCCGCCGCGACGCCGCATTTCCGGATAGCACGCTTATCGGCAAAGCCGATCGCGTGATATGCGACGCCCCCTGCTCCGGCCTCGGAGTAATATCGAAAAAACCGGAAATCAAATATAAGGACCCGTCCGGCTTTTTGCGTCTGCCGGAGCTTCAGTATAAGCTTTTGAGTGCCTCTGCGGCATATTGCAAAAACGGCGGATTGCTCGTATATTCGACCTGCACGCTGAATAGATCCGAAAACGAAGGAGTTGCCGAAAAATTCGCAAAGGAGCACCCCGAATTTTCGCCGCACGAATTTTCGATCGGCGAAAGCATACGGTCCGACCGCGGTATGTACACTTTCATGCCGCATAAAGACGGATGCGACGGCTTCTTTGTCGCGGCTTTTGTGAAAAACGATGCTTGACGCTGTATCCGCAAAAACTGATATCATGTCTCTCACCGAGACGGAGCTTCGCGAATTTATGAAGAGCATAGCTTATCCCGCTTATCGTGCAGATCAGCTGTTTGCTTGGATGCATCGCGGCTGTACATATTCGGAAATGACGAATATTCCCGCCTCGCTGATCGACAAACTGCGCTCATGCGCCGAATACCGCCTCCCAACTATCGCCGAAAAATATATATCGAAGGACGGAACGCGCAAATATCTGTTTGAGCTTATCGACGGAGAGTGCGTCGAAAGCGTATTTATGAAATATGAACACGGAAATACCGTCTGCGTGTCTTCTCAAGCCGGATGTCGAATGGGGTGTAAGTTTTGCGCCTCAACGCTCGCCGGCAAGGTCCGCAATCTCACCCCATCGGAGATCCTCGGTCAGATCGCGGTAATAGCCCACGATACCGGAGAGCGCGTAGGCGGCGTCGTTATGATGGGCATCGGCGAGCCTCTCGACAATTACGACAACGTAATAAAATTTCTGCGTCTTGTCAGCAGTCCGAGCGGTCTCAATATAGGCCTCAGGCATATATCCCTCTCGACCTGCGGACTCGTAGATAAAATAGATCGCCTCGCAGGAGAGGGATTGCCGATAACTCTTTCGGTCTCGCTACACGCATCCGACGATATGACGCGCTCCTCCATAATGCCGGTCAATAATAAATATAATATCGAAACGCTCCTTGCGGCGTGCAAACGGTATTTTGAAAAGACCGGCAGGCGCGTTTCTTTTGAGTACACCCTCATCGCGAATAAAAACGACTCGCGAAGCTCCGCGCTCGCACTCGCCGCAAGGCTGAGAGGTGCGCACTGCCTTCCATGCCACGTCAATCTGATAATGCTGAACGAGGTCGCGGAAACGGGACTTGCTTCATCCGGAAGAAAAAACGCCGAGGCGTTTCGCGATGCGCTTATCTCAAAAGGCATAAATGCAACTATCCGACGCAGGCTCGGTAGCGATATCAATGCCTCATGCGGTCAGTTGCGCCTTAAACGAATAGAAAAAGATCAATAGCACTGCCGAATTGCCGTGACATTTTTTAAGTCGCGGCAATTTTTTAATAATTACGTATTTATTTTATCATAAAATTGTAGTATAATATATTTTGAATATTTGTTTATCATGGAGGATCGCAATGCTGTATTACGGAAAGACCGACGTCGGAGCTGTCAGAAACAATAATCAGGATAGCTTCGCAATAAAGGAATATTCTCCTGAGCTGTTGCTCGCTATCGTATGCGACGGCATAGGCGGAGCAAGCGGCGGCAGCGTCGCAAGCCGTATCGCGTGCGATTCCTTTGTTGCGGAATTTGACGAATGCGTCAAAGAAATAAACGGCGATATTCCCCTGCTCCTCTCCGACGAAGAAGAAGTTGGCGATATATTGCGCGACTGCGTGTATGTCGCAAATAAAGCGGTGTACAAGCGTTCGCGCGAGGATGTCTCGCTGAGAGGAATGGGAACAACGCTCGTCGCAAGCCTGATCACTCCTCAAACAGTATACACAGTCAACGTCGGCGACAGCAGAATGTATCTCATCCGCAAAGAAAACATAAAACAGATCACACGCGATCATTCATATGTACAATATCTGATAGATATAGGAAAAATATCGCCGGACGATGCAAAAAGATCGCCCAATCGCAATATCATCACGCGCGCCGTTGGTACGGAGGGAGATATCGAAGCCGACGTGTTCGTCACGAATATTATCACTGAAAATGAAAACGGCAGCGGAAGTACATACACGCTGCTCTGCACGGACGGACTCACGAATCACCTGTCGTCAGACGATATACTCAAAGCGGTCAGCAGATCAAAAGACGCCCCCGTTACCGCAGATGCGATAAAGAACTGCGTCGATTCACTTGTCGATTCCGCGATCACGGCAGGCGGCTCCGATAATATTACGGTAGTGCTCGCCGCGCTTTAACTCGCCAAGAGTAATCTACAGAGGAGATAATCTTGATGGATATATATGATAAATATATAGATATGGTTTTCGATAACCGATATAAAATAGAAAAGATAATCGGCGTCGGCGGAATGGCTGTCGTGTATCGCGCGACGGATATGCTTATGAATCGCGTCGTCGCCGTAAAAGTGCTGAAGGACGAGATCGCGTCGGATACAGCCTCGGTCAAGCGTTTTATAAACGAATCCAAAGCCGTATCCATGCTGTCGCACCCAAATATCGTTAATATTTTCGACGTATCCGTTCGTGATGACGTAAAATATATCGTCATGGAATACATCGAAGGCATAACTCTCAAAAATTATATGACTCGCAAGGGCGCTCTGCCGCTCAAGGAAATGATAAGCTATTCCGAGCAAATCCTCCGCGCGCTTTCCCACGCGCACGCAAAAGGAATCGTCCATCGCGATATCAAGCCGCAAAATATCATGCTCTTGAAAAACGGCTTGATAAAAGTGATGGATTTCGGTATCGCCAAGCTCCCGAACGCCGAGACCGTCACAATGACCGATAAAGCGATC